>JAFVUZ010000013.1 GCA_017502435.1 Lentisphaeria bacterium | reverse complement strand
AGTGGGCAGCTCGACCGATCACAAATGCGGAGGAGTCTTTGTCCTCAATTTCGCCAGTGACCTTCTTGTGGTAGAGAGCCGGAGATTCCCGGAAGTCTGCCAGAAGATGGCTGGACATGAATTCTCCGCTGCGGCTGCGAGCATGATATTCGCTCGCCGATTCGTTGATGATAAAATTGGTGTTCATGATTATTTTCCTTTGGTTAGTGTCAGCACCCAGTACATATGCAAAAAATCTGAAATCGCTCACGCTTTTTTGAAATTATTTTTTGAAACCTGCTTTTGTGAACAAAATTCTCAAAGCTGAAATGTGGTGTTTGTAAAGGGAGCCAATAGGAATATGAAGTATCCTAGCAACATCATTCATAGAATGGCCGTCCATCAGCAATTCGCAGATTTTTTTTCGGATCGGAGAGAGATCTTCCACAAGAGCATTGACCTCTTTACACAAAACGAAACGATCAATGTCATCATGGCTGTATGCGGCAAGTTCTTCATTGATTGGAGCCGTATTGACTCTTTCGGAAATACAGCGGTTTGAAAAATATCCCCTGCGGATTTCCTTCAATGCAGATTCAAGCACGATGCGGCAAAAAGTATTCAGATTGCTTTTTTCCGGGCTGAATTGCGGAATGTGTTTGTTGATTGCCAGCCACAGTTCCTGACGAATGTCATCCTGATAATTGTCAAGCATCGGATATTGGCGGACCGTTGTTGACACCAGAGATTCCACTGACTCACGGACATATGCGTTTGCATACACATCTTCGAAATTGATCGTACCCATTTTTATCTCCTTTGGGGTATCGCCCGCAGCACCATTGCGTTGGGCTCGACCAATCCGGCGTGTTACACAAAAAAAACGTCTGTAACAGAAAATGTTTTTATAACTCGTTGATATGCAAGGATAAAAATTTTGAAAAATTTCTTTTTCTTGTTACACAAAAAAACGCCATTTGTAACAAACGACGTATCATGGGCAAAAAAAAGCCCGGTGTTATCCGGGCCTATGAGAGTGAGTAAAAAATTCAGAAACGGGCTTTACTGGCGTATGCCATTGTTGAGTTGCAGTTATTGGCTGCATCAAATAATGTTCGCAGTTCCAAATCTTGATCCATTGCTCGTTTTATGTATACACGGGGAACATCGAACATAACGGCAAGATCACTTTGTTTCAGTTCAGGAAATTCATAATCCGTATTACTGCGTTCAGCTTGTAACAAAGCTGAATAATTTCCCTTCATATACTCCCGGAGTTCCTGCTTCAATTTGATTATAAGATTACCAATTTTTCTATTTTTCCCGGGGGACTTTGCTGGTGGTTCTTCCAACGCGGTCAATGTAACAACTAGAGCATGGATATGAGAGGCGTCAAAAATAATTTTTCCTTCTTCCATCCGGGCAAGATGTGAAAACTTAAACACTCTGTCTGCAGAGAATTTGCCCAGTTTATGCGGAAAAATCTTATCTCCGAAAATCAGAAGTATCGGAGTTTTCCCCTCCGGCAAATGTTTCATAATCTCATCATTATGATAACTGTTTATCCCGGCACAAGCGAATATTTCCCGCGATTGTCCGCCAATGGGGGCTCGGCCAAGACTCCACAGGATGTGTGGAAGTATCTCTGTAATTTCTCCGGAGCAATTCAGAGATGTTCTGGTTGCTTGGAAAACCGGTGTGTAATCAATGCGCCACACAACGGTTTCTTCAGGAAACAATTCATATAATCCGCATTCATAACAATCAGCTCGGAGGATGATACCATTTTTTGTTTCTGCCGCATTGACCGGAACAAAGGTATCACAATATCTGCAACGCACCATATTATCAATGGGGCGTTTTTTCAGCATACCCAATTCGGCCCATTCTTCCGGATTAATGCGGTTTGCTTCAAGGCTGGGATAATCAAGATCCATCACATCTGGCGAAAAGCCGAAGTCCAACAGTTTTTCAAAAGAGGTTCGGTTGCACATCGATTTCATGCTCCTGTATAAAAAGTTCTCCAATTTTTCTCAAATCATCTGCATTGCTTTTAAGCGTGCAGCTGTTCTTTGTCAATTCAATCGCCATGCGGCGTTTGTTCCCGTTTAATTCAATTTCCAGCATAACTCGGACAAAACGCACGGACACCAGCGATAAAGCAATATTTTCTCTATCAAGATCGTGTTCCATGACGGAGTAGATTTCGTCATTACGAATTACTTCGTCTAAAGTCATGCGATGCGTCCTGCGTTTGCCTGCTCCATAGTGATGAAACTCCAAACAAGATATCCACGCTCTTGTTATACCGACATGAGGCATTGCGTGCGGCATATTCTGACGGTATTTGAGCCGATCAATATCAAATGCACTTTTAAGAATCTGTTTGTCCACCAAATTATGTCCCAATACAGCATCGCAAAAAATCTTCTGCAAAACGATGGCAATATTTTTGCCTCCCAGATTGTAGGTGTCAAGAGTGCCGAAGTGTTCATCGTATGCAAATACCATATTAATGACTCTGGTTTCGTTGCGGCGTTCCAGTTCTTCTGAGTCTTCGCTCCATGCCTCATAGCTGTTTGCATAGTCACTCAAGTATACAAAGTAATAATGAAGATCGTTGTTGCGCCTTTGATATTCGATCATGTATTTTTTCCCACGTACCTGCTTTTGCCAGAAAAAGGCAGAAATTTGGCGACCAAGTTCCAAACGTGCCGCTTCATCTGTTGCCGGTGTGCGTTTCGGCAAGTTCGGACATCTGCACCAGTGGCGGCTGGGAAGGTTATCGACTTGCATAAAAGCGCAATGTTTGTCCCACAAATCCCGATGGTGCAAATAAATATAAAACGCCCTGTCGTACTTGCTTTTGAGTTCAGCGAACTCTGTTCCGATCTCAATTTCCTGTTGCTGAGCATCGTCCAGAACCCTGAGCATTATACTTTCATTTCCAGCAAAGTTGAACACATTGCGCATCACCACCTCTACTTTTCGGAGGATTTTTTCCGGCAAGGTGCGAAATGCATCCTGAATTTCATAAAGCTTGTCTTTGTCGAAGTCCAAACATTCCAGACACTTCTGCTCCACAAAAAACATTTTCAGAATGTGTCTTGAGGTCTGGCGGATCACGGTCATCGGATTATAAGCTCTCATGTGCCATTCCTTTCTGTTGTTATATGTCGTATTTCCGCTTGACATTTACTGTTCTGAGTATAAATTATCACTGAGTATGGGGAATATTCCGCCCCATACTTATAAAGGGCAAAATTTTTTCTGATTTTTTTTGAGGTCTATATGATTGTAAGTGAATATCGATTGAAACGGATGATCCGTATCGTGGATATGATGCGGAAGCGGCAATACCCCAACTATACAAAAATAAAGAAGGCGTTTGAACAGGCTACCTACGACACTTCGGAAACTATGATTTTGACTTGTGACCGGAAAACGATCTGGCACGACATGAAGATCTTAAAGGAGGAATTCAACTGTCCTTGGGAATATGACCGCAGACGGCACGGATATTATCTGACAGATAATCATTGGGATTTTGCATACCCGGCATATTTGAGCGAAACACAGATGATGGCGATGCTGGTTGGGCGTCGTATTTCTGAAAACATCTTCCCGGAGCCTTTGAAGAGTGACATCTGCAACGCCGTGGACTATCTTCTGAATGTTGCTAACCCTGATCTGCTGAAGTGTTCTTTTGTGGCTCAGATGAAACTCTTTTCTGCGCAGACGGGAGAAGTCAACTCTGAAATCTTCGATCAAGTCTATCAGGCATGGCGGGATCATTTGTGCTTACAGCTCGTCTATCGGGATTATAAAGGAAAAGTTACAGAACGAATTGTTGAACCCCATGCGCTTTTCTTCCGGGACAACAACTGGTATATTCATACCCGTGCCAAAGACACTCCTGAACCCAGAAGTTTTATGATCCACCGCATTCAGGAGGCCAAAATACTTGACGAAACTTTTGAACCAGACCCGGAAATTTACGATGATATTCAATTTCACCTGACTCCGGTAAAGGATGTCACTCTGCGTTTTCATAAAGATATTCACGACACAATCTTTTCCATGCCGTTTCACGAAGATCAGCAGATCATTTGGGATACCGATGATCCTGTGTTCAAACTGGTGAAAATTCCGGTTGCTCCCCAGGAAATCCTCATAAAAAGGATATTGGGACAAAATGGCAGACTGGTTGTGGTTGAACCTGAAGAATTGAAAGCAAAAGTAAGAGAGGCGGCATTATCCGTTATAGAAGCTCATCAATCATAAAATCATAATACATGGTATAATAAATCCTGCGTGGAACTGTGAGAAATCCGGTTCCACGCATTTTTTTTGAAAAAAAATCAAAAAAAGTGTGAGCGATTTTAATTTTTTTGCATATGTACTGGGTGAACAGT
>JAFVUZ010000157.1 GCA_017502435.1 Lentisphaeria bacterium | reverse complement strand
CTTTTTTTAGGGAATGAGCAATCAAATCTTCCGCCGGATTAGCCACATCAGGGGTATGCCGTTCGTTGCTGTCGCAACTCACTATACCCCCGAACCCCCTCAATTTTTTTTATTATCAGTCAATGTTTAGTACAGAGCCATTCAATTTAAACCATATTATTTCAAAGGAGTCCGATATGCGTATTGTTTCGGTTTTTGTCGTGATGTTTCTGTTAAGTTTATTTTTTGTTTGTTGCTGCTGCAATCATGGAGTATTTACAGTTGGCACGTTCAATGTCCGTTGTCCTGTTGACAAAACACCGAACTCATGGGATGAACGCAAAGACCGCTGTCTGGAAGTTATCAAAAATAATAAAATGGATATTTTCGGAACGCAGGAAGGCGTCTTGAAACAGTTGCAGGATTTGACTTCCAACGGAGAATATGCGTTTATTGGCAGCGGCAGAAATGATTTCAAAAATGAAGGCGAGTTCAGTGCCATTATTTACCGGAAAAAACGTTTTGAAGTGTTGGACAGCGGCACATTCGGGCTTTCTGAAAAACCGGAAGTCCCGGGCTTTAAATCATGGGGAAGTGCATATCCGAGAATTGCAACATGGGGACTTTTCAAAGATAAAAAAGGCGGCAGAAAGTTTCTTTTTTACAATACGCATTTGGATAACAAGAGCAATGATGCCCGTGTGAACGGTATTAAAATGATTGTCAGACATGCCCGGGCAAAAGCGAATAGTCTGCCGTTGATTCTGACCGGGGATTTCAATACATTACAGGGTTCTGAAACATACAGGACTGCTGCAAGTTTGCTGAAGGATTCGGCAGTAATATCAGAAACACCGCATACCGGAGGGAAAGTAACTTTTACCGGATACGGCAAAAGCAAATTTACCGGAACCATTGATTTTATTTTTGTTTCTGACGATTTCCGTGTTTTGACACATAAAACAGATGATACCCGCATCAATGGTCAATATCCCTCCGACCATGACATGGTTATTGCTGAAGTTCAGATAAAATAAATCTGTTTATTTTTCAGTGCAGAGAGTTTTTCCAACTTGAATTTCCTGTACAAAAAAAGCAATTTTCTTTGTCAGCTTTTGTAAATTATTGATTATCAATTATTTATATTAAATAAGTTACTTAAGTCGTTGAAAAATGCGGATTTTTGATGAATTTTTGATTGAAAAATTGCAAAAATGTGATATATTATAGGACGATTCTTGAAGAATATTGTTATTTTGCTGTTGTTAAATACATAAAGGAAAGGATTTTAAAAATGGCAGTACCGAAAAGAAAAACTTCCAAGATGAAAAAACGTTTGCGTAAAGCAGCCAACCGCTATGAAGGCGTTCAGGCAACTTTCTGCCCCAACTGCAAAGCTCCCTGCTTCCCGCATCAGGTTTGCCCCGCTTGCGGTATGTACAAAGGCAAACAGGTCATCACTGTTGAAGCTTAATGAAAATGAAACGGAACCAATTGTTTTGCAAGCGGTTCCGTTTGAGTTGTTTCGGCTTGACGGTGTTTCTTTTTGTTGAAAGAAGGTGAAGTTTTATGAAAATTGCAGTTGATGCTATGGGCGGAGATTATGCTCCCGGCGTTGTCGTTGAGGGAGTTGCAAATGCTCTGTATGAATATCCGGAAATAGACATCGTTCTGGTCGGTCATTCCGGCAAGATTGCCTATTATCTGGAGAAATACGGTATTGCATCTCATCCCCGTTTGAGTGTTGTTCACGCTCCGACGGTCGTTGAGATGTCTGAAAGTTCCGCTACCAGTATCCGCGGCAAAAAAGATTCATCCATTACCGTCGGAGCCAAATTGCTCAAATCCAAAGAGGCGGATGCTTTTGTTACTCCCGGTCATACGGGGGCAACATTGGCGGCTACCAAAATCATAGTCCGTACTCTGCCCGGAGTAAACCGTCCGGCACTGGCGGCATCAATGCCGGCATTCAGCGGACGTTTTTTGCTGATAGATGCAGGGGCAAATATCGATGTTACCCCGATGAATCTTGCGGAATTTGCCATTATGGGCAGTGTTTACTCGGAGTTTTTGTACGGAGTTGAAAATCCGACTGTCGGTATCTTGAGTGTCGGAGGTGAGGATTCCAAAGGGAGTGACCTCACAAAAGAGGCCTTCAAATTACTGGAAAAAGCTCCGGTCAATTTTGTCGGCAATGTAGAGGGTAATACCGTTTTTGAAGGAGCCTGCAAAGTGCTTGTTACTGACGGTTTTACCGGTAATGTATTTTTGAAGACCAGTGAAGGTTTGGCAAACAGTGTCAAATACTGGCTTAATGTTATATTCAGAAAAAATATAGTCCGCATGATAATGGGACTTTTGAATAAAAAAGCATTCCGTGAACTTAAAACTAACGGCAGTTCCGAATTGCAGGGAGGTGCTCCGCTCCTCGGTTTGAACGGAGTTTGTATTGTGGGGCACGGTTCATCCAGTCCGCTTGCCGTGCTGAATGCCATCCGCCTCGCCGGAGAATGTATCAAGTTCGGTGTCAATGACAAAATCGTTGAAAAAATCAGCCGCTTCCACAAACTCCTCGAAGAAGAATCCGAATCAGAAAAATCTAATACAGAACAGGATGTGTAATAATGGGTATTGTCATAAAAGGAACCGGTTCTTATGTGCCGGAAAAAATATTGACCAACGCAGATCTGGAAAAAATGGTCGATACCAATGATGAATGGATCCGTACCAGAACCGGTATTCAGGAACGTCATATCGCAACTGCTGAACAGGCTACCAGTGACCTTGCTTATGAAGCCGCTGTTAAAGCTCTTGCCAAAGCAAATATGGATGCTGCTGATTTGGATCTGATTGTTGTTGCAACTGTTACTCCCGACCATTCCTTTCCCAGTACCGGATGCGTGCTTCAGCGTCGTCTCGGTGCTGCCAAAGCATTCTGTTTTGACCTTGAAGCGGCCTGTTCCGGTCTGCTTTATTCGCTTGAAGTAGCTCATTCCATGCTCAAGGCCCATGATAAATACAAAAATGCTCTCGTTATCGGTGCTGAAAAACTTTCCAGCATCACGAACTGGAAGGACCGCAATACCTGCGTTCTTTTCGGTGACGGAGCAGGTGCTGTAGTCATCGGCAAGGATGATTCTGTTGATTATGACTGTATTGTTGCCAGCGATCTTCATTCTGACGGCAACTACACTGAAGTCCTTAAACGCCGTTCCGGCGGCAGCCGTATGCCCGATACTGCAGAAACCATTGCTGAAGGTATGAATTGTATTTATATGGAAGGCAAGGAAGTTTTCAAACTTGCCGTCGGAGCCATGGTCGGTGCCGCCAAAGAAGTTCTCGCTCAATCCGGAGTTGCTCCCTCAGAACTCCGTTATGTTATTCCCCATCAGGCAAACTACCGTATCATCGATGCAGTCGCTCAGCGTCTGGAAGTTGAAGACAACGTAGTTTACCGCAATGTCAGCCGTTACGGCAATACTTCAGCCGCTTCAATCGGTCTTTGTCTGGATGAAATCAATTCCGCAGGAGCAGTTGAACGCGGTGATTATCTGCTGCTGACCGCTTTCGGCGGCGGTTTGACCTGGGCATCTCTTTTGATCAAATGGTAATTGAAATTTTTTAAATACGGGACAAAAAATGAAAATCGAAGAAACTATCAGTAAAGCATCAGTTTTGTGTGAAGCACTTCCCTATATTCAGAAATTCCGGAAGGCATTAATGGTTATCAAGTTCGGCGGCAGCTCAATGGAAGACCCCGAACTGGTCAAAAGTACAATGCGTGATATTGTTTTGATGGATTGCATCGGTTTCTGCCCCGTAGTCGTTCACGGCGGCGGCAAAGCCATCTCCGCAGAACTCAAAAAACAGGATATTCCGGTCGAATTTGTCAATGGTCTCCGCAATACCTGTGAACGAACCATCAAAGTCGTCGATACAGTTCTGCATGAAGTCAACCGCGGTCTGGTCGAACTTGCCAACAATGCCGGCGGCAATACCGTCAGTTTGAGCGGCAAAGAGATTTTTACCGCCAAACGTACTTACGCAGTCGATCCCATCACCGGTGAACAGAAATCAATCGGTTTTGTCGGCGAAATCATCAAAGTTGATGCTGACAGGATTCTGAATATCATTGCTGACGGCAAAACTCCCGTCATCACTCCGCTCGGTGTCGGAGAAGACGGTCAGATTTATAATATCAACGCTGACGTTGCCGCCTGCAAAGTTGCTCAGGCAATCAAGAGCCGCAAACTGGTATTTTTGAGTGATGTTCCCGGCATCATGCGTGATCCTTCAGATGAAAGCAGCGTCATTCAAACTATCTGCACTACTGAAGTTGACGGACTTATTCAGCAGAAGATTCTTTCCGGCGGTATGCTGCCCAAAATCAAAAGCAGTATGGAGGCATTGCAGGCCGGAGTTAATAAAGTGCATATGATTGACGGCAGAATGCTTCATTCTCTGCTGCTTGAAATCTTTACAGACCATGGTATAGGTACTGAAATCATAAAACCGGATTCCATATTATGAACATAGTTTTTGTCGGTATCAAACACGCAGGTAAAAGTTCAATCGGTGCGGCTATTGCCGCAGAACATGATTTGCTTTTTGTTGACTCTGATGAACTTATAGAGGCGAATTATATGCTCGCCAACGGTGAAAAACTGTCATGCAGAGAGATTTTTCACAAGGTCGGACGTGAAAACTTCCGTAAACTTGAAACTGATGCTATCAAACAGCTTATCGAAAGCACTGCTGAAGATGACCAGTCACGCATTATTTCTGTCGGCGGCGGCGTTGCGGATAATCCCGGAGTCACTGCTGAAATGCTGAAACAGCTCGGTCTGGTGGTTTTTATCAATGTTGATATCGAATATGCATGGGAACGTGTTATTGCCAACGGGGTTCCGGCTTATCTTGAAAAAGAGAGTGATCCGGAGGCAGTTTTTGCGGAAATGTCACGCAAAAGAATTGAGTTTTATCGCGGCAATGCAGATGTTGCCGTTGATGTCGGCGGCTCGGACATAAGCGAATGTGTCGCCATGCTTGAAGAAAAACTGGAAGGGTATTTGCTGTAATGAGCGGAAATATTTTCGGCAGACTGTTTCAGGTCGTTACTTTCGGTGAATCTCACGGAGCCGCCGTCGGTGCGGTAGTTGACGGTATGCCGGGCGGCATTGCTGTTTCTGAAGCAGATATTCAGAAAGAACTTGACCGCCGCCGTCCCGGTCAGTCCAAAGTTACCACTGCCCGCAATGAAAGTGATCAAGTTGAAATCCTTTCCGGAGTTTTTGAGGGAAAAACGACCGGAACTCCGATTGCTTTGCTTGTCCGCAACAAAGATCAGCATTCAAAAGATTATTCCAATATAAAAGATATTTTCCGCCCCGGGCACGCCGATTATACTTATTTTGCCAAATACGGCATCCGTGATTACCGCGGCGGCGGCAGAAGTTCCGGCAGAGAAACCATCGGCAGGGTCGCTGCAGGGGCTCTGGCAAAAAAACTTCTCGAACATTGCGGTATTTCGATTGTTGGTTTTGCAAAAGCCGTCGGCAGTGTTTCCGGCGAAAAATTTGAGGCTGATTTTATTGAAAAAAATATCGTCCGTGCTGCAGATCCCGATAAAGCTGACTGTATGATTCAGGAAATTATGCAGGCAACGGAAAATCATGACAGTATCGGCGGGGTGGTCGAATGCCGTATTTTTAATGTTCCTGCAGGTCTCGGAAATCCCTGCTTTGATAAACTTGATGCCGAACTTGCCAAAGCGTTGATGTCGATAGGCGGCGTCAAAGGTGTCGAAATCGGTGACGGTTTTGAGGCTGCCGCAAAACAGGGCAGTGAAAATAATGATAATATGTCAAGTGAAGGTTTTCTGTCCAATCATGCAGGCGGTATTCTCGGCGGTATTTCAAACGGCAATACCATAATCGTACGCTGTGCAGTAAAACCGACTCCATCGATTTCCAAAGTTCAGAAAAGTGTCGATTTGAATAATAATGAAATAGATGTTGAAATTCACGGCCGCCATGACCCGTGTCTGGTTCCGCGAATCGTGCCGGTAGCAGAGGCGATGTGTGCATTGGTCATTGCTGATTTTCTGCGTGTTTCCGGCAGGGTCGGAGAAAAGGTTTGAGGTGAAAAATGCAGTTTTGTGAGGTTTTGGCCAAAAGACGTACCATAAGATTTTTTCAACAGAAAAAAGTTGAAAAAGAAAAGATAATTTCTCTTTTGAATGCCGCACGTTTCAGTTCATGTGCCATGAATAAACAGATACTGCGTTATGCGGCAGTTACAGAAAAAAATATGCTCAAACGCATTTTTGACGGTACTGCATGGGCGGCAAAAGTTCAGCCCCGCCGTACTCCGGTATGGGGCAAAACTGCACCGGATTGCTTTATCGTGGTGCATGGGGAGTGTGAAAAGAATGCACCGTTTGTCAAATTTGACGTCGGAGCTGCCGTTATGAGTATGGAATTTCAAGCACAGGATTTGGGGCTCGGATGCTGCTGGCTCGGCAGTTTTGACCGTCAGGATGTGCATGAACTGCTGAAATTGGGCGATGATCGTTATATTTATGCGGTGGTTGCGGTTGGGTATCCGGCAGAAGAACCGGCAAGTGAAGATATTGAACTTGCGGACGATCAGTCGTATTATATCAATGATAATGGTGTTCTGACTGTGCCGAAGTACACTGTTGAAGCATTGACTGAATTTTATGAGGGATGAAAATGCTTAAAAGAGCTGAATTTTTTCTGGCATTACGCTATTTGAAACCTGAACGCAGTGCTGTCGGTGTGATTACTGTGATTTCAATCATAGGTGTCTCTCTCGGAGTTGCTGTGCTGATGATCGTGCTGGCAGTGATGACCGGATTTACAGATTTGATGAAAGAAAAAATCATTGATACCCAGGCCCATGTTCAGGTGCGGAGTACAGTTTACGGAGCGTTCCGTTCCCCTTACAAATACGTTGATATGATTGAAAAACTCGGCGGCAGGGCATTTCCGGTCATTGCAGCTCCGGCATTGATGCAGTTTCAACGCCGTCTGGAGCCGTCAATTTTTGTTATGGGAGCAGACAGTGAAGATTTGAGCAAATCTGTTGATTTGAAAGATGTTGTAAAATCCGGTGAATTTAATCTCGGCCGCAATGAAATCGCCATCAGTACCACGATGGCGGCACGCTGGATGATCGGAGTAGGGGACAAAATTCTGCTTCATTCTCCCCGTAAACTTACTAATATGGTAAAAATTTCAGATTCCGGCAAAGTTGAACTCAATGAAAATAATCCGGTTTATCTGCCGATGGAATTTACCGTTAAAGCGTTGTATTCTTTCAATAAATCGGATTTTGACCGCAGTGTGGTTTTTGTGCCGCTGGATGATGCGGCGAAACTTTTTGAATTGCGTGCCGGATATGCGACTGCAGTTTTCGGGTATTTCAAGGACCCGTACAATTTGGATTCGGAACTTGCCGCCCTCAACCGTGAGCTGAAAGGGACAAGTATGCGTGCGATGAGCTGGGAAGAGACAAATTCTGCCTTGCTGGGAGTTCTGGCAGTTGAAAAAAGGATGATGTTTTTTCTGTTGATATTCATCGTGCTTGTTGCGGCGTTCAGCATTACAAATACGCTTATCACCTCGGTTTACAAAAAGACCAAAGAGATCGGTATTTTGAAAGCGCTTGGAGCGACCGACGGAGCCTGTATGCGTATTTTTGTTTATCAGGGGATGTTTGTCGGTATAATCGGTACGATTTGCGGAACATTGCTCGGGTATCTGGTGCTGTATTTCCGCAATGACATACTTGAGTTCGGTTCGAGGATTACCGGACAGGATCTGTTTCCGAAAGAGTTTTATTTCTTTGACGGACTGCCTGCCAAAATAATCACCTCGGATGTGGTTCTGATTTGTGTTGCCGCCATTATTCTGTGTACGCTCGGAGCGGTTATTCCGGCGTTGCGTGCGGCTAAACTTGATCCGGCAAAGGCGTTGCGTTATGAATGATATGAACAAAATATTGCTTGAATGTCAGAATGTTGCCAAGTCTTATGATCTTGGCAGAACTGCCGTGCCGGTTCTTAAAGATATAAATCTGCAGATTGAACGCGGTTCATGGAATGCGATCCTGGGTGCATCCGGCAGCGGCAAAACAACTCTGCTCAATCTGCTCGGCACGCTGGAAAAAACGACTTCCGGAGAGATCATTTTTGACGGCTGCAGATATTCTGCCATGAGCCGCCGTGAAAGCAGTTTTTTCCGCGGCAGAAAAATCGGTTTCGTTTTTCAGTCTTATCAGCTGCTGCCGGAATTGACTGTGCTTGAAAATGTAATGCTTGGCGGAATGCTTAACGGAATGTCAAAATCCACTGCCCGTTCCAAATCCGTTGAACTTTTGAGCAAAGTCGGACTCGCTGAACGCCTGAAACATCATCCCAACGAGATGTCAGGCGGAGAACAGCAGCGCAGTGCCATTGCCAGAGCATTGCTTAATTCCCCTGAACTTCTGCTCGCGGATGAGCCGACCGGAAATCTTGACAAAGATAATGGAGAATCCATCCTTGAACTTTTCAGGGAACTCCATTCAGAAAATAAATGCACCATTATCATGATAACTCACAGCGACATGGTTGCATCATGTGCCGATCATGTTTATCATCTTGAGAATGGTGTGATAATATAAGAAACAGGTATTGAAATGAAAGTCAGCTGGAAACAAAATCTTTTTATGTTGTGGGCATCGCAGTTCCTTATTATGTCCGGGTTCAGTGCTATGGCACCTTTTGTGCCGTTGTATTTCAAGAATGGATTGAATATCACGGACAAGGGAGAACTTGCGTATTATGTCACAATGTTCAATCTGTGCGGCAGTCTGGCTTATGCGATATTTCTGCCTATATGGGGCAAGTTATCCGACCGTTACGGAGTTAAAATCATGCTGCTGCGGGGATCATTTCTGGCGTGTTTCATGTTTCCGATGATGGGATATATTTCTGCGGGCTGGATGATTTTTCTGCGTTTTCTGTCGGCGGCGTGTTCCGGAACTACTGCGGCATCACAGCTTATGCTGGTGCGGACCACTCCGGACAACCGTCAGGGATTTGCACTTGGAGTTTTGTCCACTGCGATTTGGGGCGGAGCTATGATGGGATATGTTTTAGGGGGAGTTATCATTGACAAATTCAGTTATGTTTTTGCATTCTGGATGTGCGGTATTCTTTATTTTATTTCGGGTATTTTTGTTCTGTTTACCAAAGACGATCCTGAATTGCTCCGTAATCCGCCGAAAAAAGCACGTAAAAGTATCGGCAGTATGCTGCCCAAATTCACTCATGCGGTATGGTTGATGATGTTTCTTTTTGTTGCCACAGGTTTTGTCCGTTCATTTGAAACTCCGTATATCGCATTGAAGGTTGAAAGTATGACCACCAAAGCCACTGCTGCATATTGGACAGGTATTGTCAGTGCCATTGTATGCGGCGGAGCGATTGCTTCAGGGGTGTTGAATGGTTATCTGTGCGACCGTATTCCGGTCAGAAAGATGGTAGGACCGATATTTATTATTTCTGCAGTGGGATTGTTTTTTCAGGGGTTTGTCAATAATCTTATCGGTTTTACAATTGCCAGAACGGTTCTTTATCTGGCGGCGGGTGGAATTTCTCCTCTGCTTCAGAAGGTTCTTTCCGGAGCGACTCCGCGTAAGAAAAGAGGCAGTGTTTTCGGATTTTCGTCAACTGCCAACGGCGTTGGTATTATGCTGGCGTCGGTTGTCAGCGGCTGGGCGTTTGCGTATTGCAGTGTCAACTGGATATTTTATATTGCAGCAATATTGACTTTACTTATTCTTCCGGTTTTCAATATCTTTTTCCGCCGTATCAGACGTGATGCATATTACCGTTCACACGTCAATATGCAGACGGAAAAAAAATAAACTGTCAGTTTGAAATGATTTCGCTTTCCGGATGCTGATGGCGGAACCATGTGTACTGACGGCGTGCGAACTGCCATGTTTTTACAGAAATGAGTTCGAGTAATTCAGCTTCTGAGATATTGCCTTTGAGAAATTCTCCGATTTCAGCATAGCCGAGAGCCTGATGAGCGGTCGGAGTATTCAAAAGTCCGTTATTTATGGCAGTTTCAGCCTCTTTTATCCAGCCTTGTCTGAGCATGATTTCTGCACGGAGACGGATTTTCTGTTTCAAAACTTCCCGATCGGGGAGCAGAGTTATAAATTTGTATTTGTACGGAAAAGGTTCCGGTGTATTTTTCTGCAGTTCCAGAATTGATTTGCCGGTAAGTTCAAAAACTTCCAAAGCCCGGATGAGTTTGCGTTGGTGATTGTAAAATTTATCCAGTGCAGCTGAATCTTTCTCTGCCATGACTGAACGGAGTTTGTCAAAATTTGCCTCTCCGTCAAACTCAAGGTCAAGTTTTTTCCGCAGTTCGACATCTCCCGGCAGATCATCCAGACCGTTGGTCAGAGCCTTGAGATAAAAGCCGCTGCCGCCGACGAGGACCGGCAGTTTTTTGCGGTTCAGAATATCTGCAATACAGTCAAGTGCCATTTGACGGAATTTATAAACATCAGAGCGTTCATTTATATCGTAAACATCCAGCAGGTGGTGCGGGATTTCGGCACGTTCCGCTGCAGTCGGTTTGGCTGTGCCGATGTCGAGACCTTTGTATAACTGCATTGAGTCGCAGTTGACTATTTCTCCGTTGTTTTTGCGGGCAGTTTCGAGAGCGAGGGCACTTTTGCCGCTTGCGGTCGGACCGCCGATGATTATGAGCTCAAAATTCATTAAAGCACCTCCCAGACTTCGTGCCAGCCGTTGACAAAGAGTTTCGAGACACGGCGGTTATGCAGATTGAAACGTTTTATGTATTTATCCATGCCGCCGTTTGCAGGCAGTACAATAAGTGAACGGTACGGGAGAAATTCTACTTTGAACTGCGGCCCGTCGAGCAGATATTTCCTGCTGTCCTGACCGCTGAATACCGCGTAAAAGTATAATGCACGGCTGTCTGCTTCAAAGGTCAGAAATACGAGATTGACATTATTGATATACTGACTGTTTATCTGTTTTATGACTGCCGGCGGAAAAAATTCCTCTTTTGAATAGTACGGCAGAAAATAATCATCTGTCATTTCCGTAAGTTTCAGAGATTTTTGTATCGTCTGTGCCGCAGAATTGTTTTTGAGCAAAAGGAAATTTCCGATTATAAGTATGCCGAAAATCAATACCGCAATGTGCTGTCTGCTGTTTGAAAGTTTGCGGAAAAAGAGATATATCCAATGCTTGATTCCCATTCCTGCAACGATTATCAACAACGCAAAACAGGGATAAAAAACCCGGTTGAACGGTGCGATTTTCAGAATAAGACAGGGAATTATCCAGAGCAGTAATGCCATGAAACGCAAAACGTTTCTGTACCGTATTTTGCGGTGTTTGCAGGCCAGAACCCATCCCCACAGTGCAATTACCGTCAGAAGCGGATAATTGAGCAGAAACGCGGCGTAAGGCACAATTATCGCCATTGTGCGGTCAGTCAGACCTTCATCGAGATTGCATACATTGATGAATTTATCCCAGATCGGGACATAAAAGGCAAAAAACATTATAAAAGGAATCAGCGCCAGTGCGGCAATCCTTTTCCATTTGCCCCAAAGTTCCGGCATGAAAATTCCGACTGCCATTCCGATAGCGAGGAGATTGGTCGGAATCGTTCCACCCAGCAGCAGTGACAGCAGTGCATAAGCGGAAATATTTTTCCATGTGACTTTACGGCTGATGTTTTTGATGCTCCATGCCAGAAATATCAGAAGCATGAAACTTAACTGATAACCTCTGACTGCCGTTCCGTAAATTACAAACGGTACGCAGAAATATATGTTTGATATAATGAAAAACATCCCCCATTTGCCGCCGGTTTCACGTTTGAAGCCGCAATAAAGTGCAATAACTGCAACAGTGGAAAATACTGCTGACAGCAATCTGGATGCAAAGTCGTAATTCATTGAAAAACAGTTTGTCATTTGCGTCCAGAGCGAGAGACACATGGTGTAAACTATCTGGTTGTTGGGAATTATGTAACTGTGATATATTTGACTTAAACTTTTGCCGCTGACAAAATTCATCAGCGTCAACGCTTCATCGAACCACAGCGGACGGTAGAGCATTATTGACATTACGCTCCATGTCATAAGTACAGGAAAAATGAAAAATTGGATGTCTCTTGATTTATTCATCAGTCAATTACCTTGAAATCCGCTCCGAGCTGCTGAAACTGTTTTACAAAATCAGGATAAGTCACCGCCGCACATTCAATGCCGTTGATAATACTGGGTGAATCTGCATTCAATGCCGCAACTGCCAGAGCCATGCCGATACGGTGATCACCGTAACTTTCAAGTTCATTTGAGCCGTGAAGTTGAGTTCCTGCGACGATCATTCCGTCGGAGAGTTCTTCGACAATTCCGCCCATTTTCCGGAGTTCACGGGTCATGCAGTCGATGCGGTCAGTCTCTTTGATACGTGCCTGTGGAACGTTGAGACAGTGAAAGGTTTCTCCTTTGATTCCGGCGGCAACGGCAGAGAATATCGGCAGAGAATCTGGAACGTTGTTCAAATCAAATTTGCCGCCTTTTAAATTTTGCATTGCGGGAATGCGGACATTTTTGCCGTATTCGATTTTTGCACCTGACTTTTCAAAGAAGCGGAAAACTTCCTTGTCACCCTGGGAATCGGTGAAGTCCAGATTTTTTATTTCCACACCGTTATCTCTGCCGGACTGCAGAGCCGCTCCGAGTACGAAAAGAGATGTGGAGAAGTCGGCGGGGATGACTTTTTCAAAAGGTTTGAATTGCTGATTGCCTTTTATTTCAAAGTGGAGCAGATTTTTTGAGGCGTGATATTCAATTCCGAGAAAGTCGAGCCATTTGAGCGTCATTTCAACATACGGCTGTTCATTGAGAGATTCGAGGTCGATAATTGTATCTTCCGGAGCAAAAGGAGCGGCAAAAAGCAGTGCACTCAAATATTGACTGGTAACTCCGGAAACTGTGCATCTGCCGCCCTTCAAAGGCCCCTGAACGGAGAGCGGTGCTTTGCCGTTTGTGCTTGAAGTTCTGGCTCCGAGCATTTCAAGTGCATTCAAAAGAGAATCCATTGTGCGTGTACGGAGTGACTCGTCGCCGTCAAAAGTTATTTTGGTATCAAAAATACTTGCCGCCGCACTCAAAAGACGCAGAGATGTTCCGGAATTGCCGAGATCTATTGCCGTCGAAACTTGCGGAGTTTTGCCGCCGATGCCGTGAATATGCCATGAGCCATCCTCTGCAATATGAAAAGATGCTCCGAATTTTTCCGCCGCATTCAAAGCACTGACGGTATCTGCTGAACTCAACGGACTTTTGAGAATGGATTCTCCGTTTGCAAGAATTGAAGACAGTACGCCGCGGATGGTATGTGATTTAGAGCCGGGGACTTCGGCAATACCTGATATTTTTGACGGATTTACAAGTAATTTCATGATATTTTTACCTTTGGGTATTGAATTGTACAAAATTTGTGATAATTTAACACAGAAAAGAGATTTTGACAAATAAAAAAATAATAAAATCTGTTTTTTTTGCAGACAGGAGGATTTAATATGATAACAGAACTTGCGGCAGAACTTATCAACAAATTGATTGAGCGGGGAGAAACTCTGGCTGTTGCAGAGTCTTGTACCGGCGGGATGCTTGCCTCAAAACTTGTTAATACAATAGGGGTTTCCCAGGTTTTTCTCGGCGGGGTTGTGACTTACAGCAACCAGTTGAAACGTCGTCTGTTGAATGTTGATCTTGAGACTATGGAAAATTTCGGTACTGTCAGTGCTGATTGTGCAATTGAGATGTGTCAGGGTGTTCTGGATAATCTTGCCAGTGATCATGCCATCAGTATTACCGGTATCGCCGGACCGGGCGGAGCGACTCCAGCCAAGCCGGTCGGACTGGTTTATATTGCCATTGGGAACAGTGAAACTATTGAAGCATTTGAGTTTCATTTTTACGGCAACCGGCATGAAGTACGCCGTCAGGCGACTTTGAAAGCCATCGAATTGATGCTGAAAGATATTTCGGAATAAAATCATGCTTATTTATATCGGCAAGCGGCTGATTCTGGCAATTTTCACACTTCTTGCGATTCTGGCTTTGAGTTACACGCTTTTGCGTCTGGCACCGGGGGATCCCGCCAGAAGTTCGCTTTTTTCGACAGACGGCGGGGCAGGGGTGGTAAATTCTGAGCAGAACAGTACGCTTGGCGAAAACCAATCTTTACGGGAAGAACTTTATCTTGACAAGCCTGTGCTTACCGGATTTTTATTGTGGCTGGAGAAAGTTGTTATGCACGGCGATTTCGGCAAAAGTGCAGTTGTCGATCCGGGGCGTAATGTTATGGATGTGATCGGGGATAAAGTCAAAGTCACACTGCTTTTGAATATTCTTGCGATATTGCTTACCTATCTTATTGCAGTGCCGTCGGGTATTTATTCTGCATTGAAAGTCAATTCGTGGCAGGACAAAACGATTACGCTTTTTTATTTTATTCTGTATTCACTGCCGGGGATATGGGTGGCGTTGCTGCTGCAGACATTGTTTTGTGAAGGCGGTAAATTTCCGGTTTTTCCGCTTAAAGGTTTGAGTGTTGCCGATGCAGATTTGAAAACTACATGGCGGATAATGGGCGAGACATTGTTTCATTGTGTTCTGCCTGTGGTTTGTCTGTCGTATGCGGGGCTTGCCGGCTTGTCGCGTTTTGCCCGCAACGGAATGCTGGAAGTCATGCACAAGGATTACATCCGGACCGCCAGAGCGAAAGGATGTTCAGAATTTGAGGTTGTTTATCACCATGGTTTCAGAAATGCATTGATAACGTTGATAACACTTTTTGCCGGATTACTGCCGTCGCTGGTGGCTGGGAGTGTAATAGTTGAATATGTTTTCAATATTCCGGGGATGGGAAATTTGTCGTTGCTGGCACTTTCGAGCCGGGATTATCCATTGCAGATGGCACTTTTTGCGATAGCGGGGAGCCTGACGCTGGGCGGGATATTGATAGCTGATATTCTGTACGGACTTGCAGACCCGCGGATAAAACTTGAATGACATTGCAGGTGGATGTTCCGGGAAAAATACCGCATTAAGGAGTTGAGGGAAGTTAAGGAGCTTAAGGAAAGTAAGGAAAATAGAGGATTTATTCATGTTCCATGCTTTTTTTAAACTGCCATGATAAATAATCAGCGGTTCACCGTTCTCATCGACGACTTTGGAATCCTTAAACCAGTTTTTAAATTCCGGAGTATCAACCTGCGGAGCGATAGAAAAACGCATTTTTTCTTGATTTTCGCTTGACTTTTCCGGAAGTTGTGATAAATTCTTTGTTAGATCGGTGATACCTCCCGATGAGGCTTGACCCCGGGGGTCTGATTCTCTATCAGAGTAAAAGTTTATCACCGATTTATTTTTATCATTTTTCTATTAAAATCAATAATAACTTTAAGCATTGCACCATCTTCTGCTTGAAGTTCATAGCGTCTTGATGTAGGATAATCTGCATTCCCTTCTTTTGTAATTTTTCCACGTCTGATTACATCACCGATATTTAAAACTTCAAGAGCTGTAACAGGATTACGCAACCCTGCGTAATGAACTGAAATAAACTTTTTAACACCTTTTTGTCGAGAACCGAAATTTATAAAAATATCTTCCAGTTCATTAAGGTCATTGATACGCAATCGTATTTTATCTTTTTGCTGAGTAACAACATCATAAATATCTTGTTGCTCTTGATTTAATTCAATTCCTTCCAAATCTTTTTTGAATTGTTCTATAACATCTTGCCAGTTCTTAAAATATTTTCCATCAACCGAAAACCTTGCACCAATACTCCCAAAATTCCCAACACTCCTACCGGTTTTATTCTGCACTGTGCGGTGAGCCTTTGAAAGCCAGCCGTTAATATCGGCATCACTTATACGCATTTTCGGAAAAATACGCCGCAACATCTGACGGATCGAGGCAATAAATTCTTTCCAACATGACGGTTTGACTTTCAAATCGGCACAGTCTGACAGAAATTCTTCCGTCAGATAACGGCGGTTTTCAATCGTTTCAGTATCACGGTTGTATGTCCTGGCGTATTGTATCAACTCTTCGGAATGTGAATTATACACACTGTCAAGTATCGTATTGAAATTCTCCCCGAAAACTGACCGCAATCCTTTGTGGCCGATAATTTCATGTCCAAGTGTACGGCTGACATCTGACGGACGTACATTAGAGGCAACGAGATAAACATCACGCATATTATATTGTAACTATGTTTTTTTGAGATGATGGTCAGACTATTATTGTTAAGTTTATATTAAATTTTTATGTTTGTTGCTGTGATTGTTTAGTATCAACTTAACAATCATGCTGTGGTTTGGGCTTTGGGGGGATGCATGGAGTCGTGGGATGGTTGGGATGATTG
>JAFVUZ010000156.1 GCA_017502435.1 Lentisphaeria bacterium | reverse complement strand
CAATATTTTCGCAGAGGACTTACCCTTCGCCGCTTAATGCGGCTCGCCCCTCAACGGACTCGCTTCGCTCGCCTACGCCGGGGAGGCTCGCTTCGGTTAACCTCGCTGCTCGGCAATTTCTTGCCATCGCTTACTTCGCTTTGCTCGTAACCGCTTCAGGCCTCGCGGGGCTGACCGCCCTTAACGCTTCGCTTTTCTGCATCAGCCGGACAGTCGGACTTTTCAGACGGGGCAGACCTGTCGGACATTGTCATTGCCTGCCTTCTGCACCAGCCGGACAGCCGCATCAGCGTCCACATCAGCCGGACTGGAGTGCAGTTATTTGTTTTTTCCTTAAATTCCTTAACTTCCTTAAACTCCTTATTGTTTGTCACGCCCTGCCGTCAGACCTGCGGCTGTGCCGTGATACCAGTCCGGCTTTGCCGTGTCAAATTTTCCTTCCAATAATGCATATTATGTCACAAATAATAATTTTTTATGAGAACAACAAATTGTTCTACTATTATATAATATAGCATTGAAATTGAAAAATGCAAGTATCTTTTTGTAAAATGCATAATATTTTTATCTGTTAAAATCTTATACAAAAAATAAAAATATATGAAATCTATTGCTTTATCCAATATCCGCCGTTTTTCGGGGCACCGCGGAATTCGATTTGACCGGAGACTTTAAGGCGGCTTAATTCACGTTGAAGCGTACGCAGTGGAATCCCCAGTGTTTCAGAAATCTGATTTGCCCGAATACCGGGATGTTTTATTATGTAATCCAAAATCGGATTTACTCCGCCAAATACTGCGCCATTTACTCTGCCAAAAATGGCGGAGTATTTGGCGGAGTAAAAGCAATTACTTTAAAAGGTTTGGAAAAAGATGAGGGGGTGCAGGGGGAGAAGAAAAGAACCTTTCCTCAAAAGGTTTTTTCTTCTTCCCCTGCAATTCCTAATTTCTTATTCACACCAGCTGTAAAGCTGGGCGATTTCCTGTTGCCAGATGGTATCGTCGATGGTTTCGAGGATGATGGGGATATTATCTAAGCGGGGGTCTTTCATCATACGTTCAAAAGTTTCGTTACCGAGTGTACCTTTGCCGATTGAATCGTGGCGGTCGAGATGCGAACCGAGTTTACCTTTAGAATCGTTGAGGTGGACACCGCGGAGATTTCTGAAGCCTACAATACGGTCGAAATCGGACATGACTTTTTCGTAATTTTCAGCATCTTTGAGGTCGTAACCGGCGGCGTAAGCGTGGCAGGTATCGAGGCATACTCCGGTACGTTCCGGCATATCGACGAGTTCAAGCAATCTTGCCAGATGTTCAAATGAATAGCCGACATTAGTTCCCTGACCTGCGGTATTTTCAAAAACTGCAACGACGTCCGGAACTTCATTGAGTGCGTGACGAACTGATTCCGCAATAAGTTTCAAACAGTCGTCTTCGGAAAGAACTTTCAAATGACTTCCGGGATGAAAATTCAAAAGTTTGATGCCGAGAATATTACATCTCCACAATTCATCAAGGAAAGCCGAAAGTGACTGGGCGTGTTTATCCTTGTCAGAATTGCCGAGATTGATAAGATAACTGTCATGAGCCAGAATGTGATCCGGAGAATAGCCGAGTTTTGCACAGTTGTTTTTGAAAGCGGCTATGCTCATTTCTGAAAGCGGCGGAGCGGTCCATTGACGCTGATTTTTGGTAAAAAGAGCAAAGGCTTTGGCTTGAATTGCAGAAGCATTGAGCGGGGCGTGTTCGACACCGCCGCCGCAGCTGACATGGGCACCGATAAATTTCATAGTACCTCCTTTTGTTCAGATTGATATTTATCCATGCCTAATATAGTAAAAAAAAGACAAATTGCAAATTATATTTATCTGAAAGTAAGAAAAATATTTGCATTTTTTAAAATAAATGATATATTTATGACATCTTGAGCGAGTGTAGCAAAACGGTTATGCCCCGGCTTCCCAAGCCGGTCACGAGGGTTCGACTCCCTTCACTCGCTCCATTTTTTTTGACAGGCGTATGACTCCGGGAGCCGGGAAGGTGATTTTTATTGATTTTATTCCAAATAATTCAAAAAAAAGTTGATTTTTTATTTGTTTAATGCTATATTCTCAAAAAATAGCCGAAAGGAAAAACAGAGTAATAAAATCTAAAAACTATACAGCATAAAAAGGCTACTTCAGCAAACTACCACTTTGTAAAATCAGCCGTAATCCACAACATGACTCTTTTGTGCCATGTATTGCAACTGCATACATGGTGCATTGCCGGGTTTGTACTGTTGTGGACGCTGTGGTAGGCGTGCTGAGGTGTACAGTCGGGAATGCACCTCTTTTTTTGTGGAGAATAAAATGGATAAAGATGCAGTGATAGATGCAGAACGTACATTGTTCGGCATGGTTTATGACGGAAAAAATATTTTTTCAGATACCGCATTGCAGGAAATCAGAAGAATAATTGCAGTTTATATTCAGGATAATGATGTTCAGGATTTTATGTGCAGAAATAATTTGAACAGATGTGATTTTGAATATATTTATGATGTCTTATTATATTGTACAGAATATTTTGAATATTTTTATGTTGGAGAACTGAAATGTCTTTTTCCGACAGCGGTTTTGCTTGATGAAAAAGTTATAGATTTTATGGAGAGTTATTTTCAGAATTATCATAAATTTGAGAATATATTTTGGAAGGATTTTTTGACAAAAACAGCTATGGAAGGAGCAGAATTGTTTTTCCGGCGGGAAGCTGTCAGACAAAATATAGTTGAGCGTGATTATTATATTTTGCCTGATGAAAAGAAAATCCTTTTATTTTAATTGGCTCTGTACTAAACATTGACTGATAATAAAAAAAATTGAGGGGGTTCGGGGGTATAGTGAGTTGCGACAGCAACGAACGGCAT
>JAFVUZ010000155.1 GCA_017502435.1 Lentisphaeria bacterium | reverse complement strand
TTGCGGAAAATTCCGTCATAGCCGAGAATCTGAATGTCTGCTTTTTCCGATTGAGCCGCCCGCAATGCTCCCAACGCAAGCGAATCATTGGTACAGAGTATTGCATCCGGGATTCCTCCTGAACGGAGGGCTTTTTTGACCGCCAGAAAAGCATATTCAGCCTGCTGCTTGCCGTTATGGGCACACTCCACTTCAATTACGGCATCTTTCAGTAAAGAGGCAGAGTAATCATTGATACCTTGGCAAAATCCGCGAATACGCTCCTGATATGTGCAGTCGCCAAGTGGCAGTTTCTGACTGAGGATCATGAATTTTTCAGCCTGTTTGGAAATCGCATGTTCAACCAGATGATATGCTCCGGCAAAGTCATCGTTGATAATGGCATACATATTTTCAGGCATCGATTTTAATTTGTCTGAAAGGTAGTTGAGATAGAAGAATTTTTTCTCCGGAAACTCCTTCGCCAAAGCAGAAATACTGTCAAATTTATCGAAATCAAAAACAATTACTCCACGGAAATCAAATTCTTTAGATTGTTCGTAACGCTGCATCAACTTTTTTGTATCCCCCGTCATGATCACTGTTTCAACGCCAATATTTTTGGCTGTTTCTGCGATCCCTGAATAGAAATAGTGATGCATCGGATATGTTTGCGGCTGATTCGTACTGAAGTTGCTCCACACTCCGCAAATGGGCTGTTTGAAACAGGGTTCTTCACCGACAAAAGTTCCTTTTTTGGGACGGCGGAAGCAAATCCCGTCACTAACCAATTCCTGCAAAGCAAGATCAGCTGTACGAATGCTGACTCCTGCAGCCTCGGCAATTTCGGTGACATTAGGAAGTTTGCTCAACGGTTGAAACTGTTTTTCCTCGATCAACTTTTTCAACGAATCCCGCAACTGCAAATAAACAGGGGTATCGGCTTGTTTGCATATCTCTATTTTCAACATATATGTTTCCTGATTCTACCTTTGATTATTTTTTGATTATACTTGATTATACCTTTAAAATACACCTGAAAAATATTTTTGTCAACCTTCGGAAGAAAAAAAAGTCAAAAAAAAAAGGTGTGACGATTGTAAAAGTAAACGCACGCTCTTTTTGATAGCAGTGTGCGTTTACTATGACAAACAGTAATTGTGCATTTAGTCTGACAAATTGAAATATTGGTTATAGATGTGCTATCATAAAAGTCATGGTTATTCCCCCTCCCGGGAGGGGGTGCGTTTACTATGACAAATTTTATGGAGAAAACCATGGGGCATCTAACCAAAACAGAGCGGCATCGTATTGAGCAACTGCTTCGGCAACAGAAAAAATTTCAAGAGATTGCAATATCGGTCTCCGCCGGACTTTTTTACGATTTTCTCAAAACGATATCTGGGGATGAAGTTGAAAAGTTGAGAATATATGCTATTGTAATACATCGTTCGGGACTTTCGTGTTAAATATTAAAGATTTGAGCGTTTTTAATATATAACGAGTCCCGACAATTTCAATCAACTCCGGTAATTTTTACCGGACAGTAGTGCGGAAATGTACAAAAGGATGATAAATGATCCGGACAGCTGTCACAGGAGGAAAAATGAAATTGATCAAATGGCGTGAACCTGCCGGAGAAACCGTTTCAACCATTTTCACCGGGGACTTTTCCCCGAGGGAAATCAATGCCGATGATGTTGCTGTAAGAGCAGAGGAGATCGCTTCTCTCATAAAACCCTAT
>JAFVUZ010000154.1 GCA_017502435.1 Lentisphaeria bacterium | reverse complement strand
CGTGTTTTGCTTGCGCAAAACACTATACCCCAAACCCCTCAATTTTTTATTTTCAAAAAAATAATTTCATTATCTCCCCTAAAAGGGAATAGAGCGTAACGATAAAATGGTACCCGGGAGATGAAAAAGTATGATTTGTTAATTGAACTCAAAAATGAGTTTTTTTAAAATTTTTGAACTCAATTTGGCACATCATAGCACATCACAACTAAAATCCCAATATCGACTTTTTGGGGAATAAATGGGGAAAATCCTCATTCATGGGGAAGAGTTGGGGAACTTTTTCAGAAGCATAAGCCGGAACTCTTAATGCAATGATTATCAGGCAACATTTCAATAATTTAATGATTTTTTTTAAATTTAACATTGATTTTTTGTAAATATATGCTATTTTAATTTGGTCGACCAAGTTAGTATGGAGAATATTCAAATGGTCCTTATTCATGATTTGAACAAAAAAATGCAGCAGGATATACTTAACGGTATGTTCGGCGATACTCTGCCTTCAATCCGTTTGCTTGCTCAAAAATATAATGTCGGCACCAGTACAATGAAATTATCCCTCAAACGGCTTAAAGAAGACGGATTCCTGACAGGTCATCAGGGAAAATGTATACATGTAAATCCTTTGGCAACTGGAAATCATTTTTTCAAGAAGAATATTGTTCTTTTTATCAAACTTCATCGCTTGCAGCAGATGCTTTATGCAAGAGTCATCGAATCTCTGCGTTCTACATTTGAGACCAACGGTGCCAATATCCATCTGATAAATTCCATTCAGCAGCTCAAATCATGCGATTTTGAGGTTGATATTATAATTGCAACAGAAACCAAAGGCGAAGAACTTCAATTTATAACAGAAAATTTTCCGGCAGAAAAAATAATTCAGCTTAACGGTTACGGTCAAAACTACACTAATGTCGGAACAGATAATTTTTTGGCAGGATATGAATCCGTGAAATATCTGCATGAGGGAAAAAAACATAAATATATCGGCATCTTGAGTATGTATTTGGACTATGCAGTATCTTTCAATAAATTCCGCCGGGACGGAGCAAATGAATATTGCCGTCAGCATCCTGACGTAAAATTGTATGAGGTTGATGCGGAAAATTTTGATTCTGTCGATGCTGCCATTGAAAATCTCTTTTCTCAAAATCAGAACATCACGGCAATTTTTGCCACAATGGATACATTGGCTTTCAGTGTTTATTCATATGCTGCGAAGAAAAAAATTGCGATCCCGTCACAACTTGCACTCCTGGGTTTTGATAATCTGTCGTACTGCAAATTTACAATCCCCCCGCTTACAACATACGAAGAAGATTCAAATTCTATAACAGAAGCTCTTTTAAAACTTACAAAAAATAAACTTATGGAGGATATGAACATCGAACAGTTGATTTTTCCGCCCGTTCTTATTAACAGAGAAAGTATTTAATTCAGACTTAATACTGTTAATGAAAGGAAAGAAATGCAAAATACACTCAAAAAGATATGACATAGAACTGATTATAGGAAGTTTATCTCCCTCGGAATTATAAAAAATAAAACAGAAAGGAAAAGGTATGGATACAAGAAAACATGACAGAATCAGTTTTATCGGAAGTTCATTCACACTGATTGAACTTCTTGTTGTGATTGCCATCATCGCAATCCTGGCAGGGATGCTGCTCCCCGCTCTCAACAAGGCCCGCGACCGTGCACGTTCAGCAACATGTATCAGCAATCTTAAACAAATGGGACTTGCAGAACATATGTATGCCGGTGACAACAACGGCTTTATGGCTCAAACAGAACAAAAATCCAAAGACGGCAGCAAGGATGTCTGGTGGATCGTTGACGATACTGATACCGTACACGAATCATACAAATATTCAGATGATTATCCTCTCAGCCCGTACATGGATGCCAAAACCGGTATGCAGACAAGAAGATGCCCGTCAACCAAATCAACTCAAACAGTTATTCTCTCATACGGCAGAAGCTATTTTTTCGGCTCATGCACTCAATTTTCATCTAAATATCCCGCATGGGCAGTAAAAGACAATCAGCCAAAACCGTCTGAATTAGTTATGGTCGCAGAAACTCATACCTATACTATAAATAACAGTGTTGCAGGACTTCCCGCCGGCAAACCAGCTTTCTACGGACATCCCGGCAATGCAAGCTATCAATTTACAGATTCAATTTACAAAGTACGTCATGGGAAAAAAGTCAACTTCCTCTGTCTGGCAGGCAATGTAAAATCTCACGACCCGGAACAGGTCACATACGGATATCCTGATTCAAATGATAAATATTATCCCAATTCAAAAGCATTCAGAATGTTTCTTAAATAATAAATAACAAAATATTATTATGAAAAAATCATTTACACTTATCGAACTTCTCGTCGTCATTGCCATCATCGCAATTTTGGCAGGAATGTTACTCCCCGCACTAAACAAGGCCCGCGACCGTGCCAGAAACGCCCAATGTATCAGTAATTTAAAACAATGGGGCATCATCGAACACATGTATGCAGGAGATTATAACGGCTTTATGGCAAGAACCCGCACAACATCATCTATCCTCTGGGGAATAGATGCCTCAAGTCCGAAAAATTCATCTTATTCTGCTTCAGAAAATTATCCTTTGGGAGGATATGTAAAAGCAAACATTGTCAGACAAATACGAGTATGTCCGTCAGACAGAGTTTCATCAGGCGACATATATCTCTCTTACGGCAGAAGTCTTTTTTTCGGCGATTATCAATGGGACTCAAAAGTACCGAATTGGCATGTAAAAGATAATCAGCCCTCCCCATCAGAAATGGTTGTTACGGCAGAAACAAAAGCATTTGCTGTAGATGATGATATTCCCGAAGGACAGGGCAAACCGTATTTCTACGGACATCCATCAAACAAAGATTACCAATATCTGCCCAAACATTACACTCTCCGCCACGGAAAAATGCTTAATTTCCTCTGTTTGGCAGGAAATGTCAAAACACATAACCCGGAAATGGTCAAATACGGATATCCTGATTCAAATGATAAATATTATCCCAATTCAAAAGCATTCAGAATGTATCTTAAATAAAAAATGTATAAAGAAAGGATTTATATCATGAAAAAAATTTTTACCGCTTTTTTTGCAGCAGCAATCGCAGCAGCATCTTTTGCCGCCGAACTCAAAGACACCATCAAACTTGAAGTTGCAGAAGAAATTACAGCCGGTTCTCCTATCGTACTCAAACTCAGCAATATTCCTGAAGGATATAAATTTCACGGCTATCTCTTTCATGCTGCACACCCCTGCGTACCGGCAGGTCTTGACAAAGGAACAGAAGTTTATATCCGCAAACACAAAAATCCGAAATGGATTCTCTACATTTTCGGTCCGACTATGGCTGACCGTCTGACATACATTCAGGCAAAAGATATGTGGCAGAAAAAATTTGAACTCAAATTCAAAACAAATAACTGGCCCGTCGGCGATTATCAGACCGGCGTCAATCTCTCTTTCCTTGACGAAAACCGCAAGCAAATAATAGTCAAAAAACAGCTTATGTTCTCTATTGTTGACAAAGAGGAAGCCGCAAAATGATCAAATTTTCAGCTTTGATATGTGCTTTTGCAATGCTTTTGTCTCTTCACGGCAAAAGCATTGAAAAATCCGTCAAATGGGATAATTTGAAGTGGCACACCAACTTCAAAGTCCTCAATAAACATATCCCGTCCAATCCGCAGACCCGCTTTAAAGTTGCTTCCGACAGAAATTTTATCTACTTCATGGTCGAGGCTCTCGAACCTGCAATGGATAAACTCGTCACAAAAAAACAGGCATATCCCGACGATTTCTCCATCTGGTCTAATGACGGTATCGAAATCGGCATTTCCAATGACAGAAAATATCAGAAATACTACAAGATAGCCATTGACAATGCAGGTCAGCATGCCGATTGTTTCGCCCGGGACGACAATACCGGACGCAACATGATGACTCATGACTCATCTTTTGAAAGCAATGTCAAAGTTGAAACAAAAAAAACTGAATCAAGTTATATTATTTATGCTGCAATCCCTTTCGGTGCATTTGATTACAACGATGATGATATGGCGGACAATTGGAAATTCAATATCGCCCGCGTCCGCCGTGCAGGACTCCCGCGAGGCAAAATGGAGTTTACTTCATATGCCGATTTGAAGGGCAGCGGTTTTGCTGAACCGTGGAGTTTTGCCAATCTCCCTGTCAGGAAAATCGACCGCAGAAAATTTGCATGGACAGTGAATAATATCAAAGCTGTCAAAGATGCAGAAAACAGGAAAAATTACAACATAAATTTCACTCTTGCCAACAAAACAGGTGCATTCAGAATCGTTTACTTTGATGCTGAATTGTCCAACCGCAGTAAAAAATTCAATGTAAAACTTTCCGGTACTGGCGTGCCGGACTCTCAATTCAAAAACATTTCTCTGCCGTTCAAAAATCTGCCCGAAGGCGAATACGAGCTGAATGTCAGGATACTTGCCCGCGGCGATGTTTTGCAGAAGGCTTTCAGCGTCCCCGTCGTCATCAGCCACAATCCTCTGAAACTTCAGCTGCTCAAACCTGCCTATCGCAACAATATTTATGCAACCATGCCCGACAAAGGCATTGTCGCAGTTCTTTCTTCAGGTGAAAAAGGCTCTGATTGCAACGCTTTTTTCACTCTCAAAGGTGCCAATGTCAATATCGTTAAAAAAGCAAAAATCACCAACGGTAAAGCCTCCGTTTCTTTTGACGGGGCCCGACTTGCCGAAGGTGAATACATTTTGACTGCCGCATCCGGAAGTTATTCGCAGAAACTCACCATCAGGAAACTTCCCTATCAGAAAAATGAAGTCTGGCTCGACCGGTACGGCATTACTTATGTCGACGGCAAAAAATATTTTCCTTTCGGCTGGTTCGGCAATGCTCCGGTAAATAAAGTCAGAGGAATGAATTCTTATGTCACTTATACCCGTTTCAATGATGCCGGACATTATAAAAAAGATTTTGAAAAATCTTCCGGGAAAACTGAACGCATGGGCCTGCTTTATCCCTTTCAGGAACTTTCCGGCAGATTTGATTACAAAGATTTCAACTATAATCAGCGTTTGAGCAATCTGAATGATGTCCAGAAAAAACATATTGAAAAATTTGTCAAACTCACCCGTCCGAGTGCCAATGTGCTTGCATATTACCTTGCCGACGAACCCGATATCCGTCAGGATAATCCCGATTGGTATACTGAAGTGAAAACATATTTGCAGAAACTCGATCCCTATCATCCGACAGTTATGCTCAACTGTACAACTTCAGGTATCAAACGCTACCGCAATACTGCTGATATTCTTTTTCCTGACTACTACCCCGATTTTTATGAGGACGGTCCGCGTCAGGCACTTCACGGCATGGCAGTAACGGTCAAAACCGCCGCACAGTTCCGTCCCGCATGGAGTGTGATTCAGGGCTTTGCATGGCTGGCTCGCAGTGTCAAAACCCGAAGTCCGGGCCGTGCCCCGACTTATGCGGAAATCCGCAATCAGGTATACAACTCCATTGCCTCAAATGCCAAAGGTATTCTTTTTTATCACTGCTATGACAAGAGTCAGATGTTCAGCTCTTTGCGTTTCGGCATGAACTTCATGGCAAATGAGATTGATATTCTGAAAGATTATCTGCTCGATCCCAACATTCCGGACAAAGTATCTGTCAAGTCTGCCGATCCTCATTTCCAGTGTGCATACAAAACTCTCGACGGAAGAATCTGCATTATCGCAGTGAATAACTCCTACAAAACAATCACTGCCGATATTACTGTTAAAAATCCTGCGTTAAAAAAACTCTTCGCAGCTGCAGAAAACCGCACAATCACACTCAATAACGGCAAATTCACCGATACTTTTGAGCCTTGTGCAGTTCACGTTTATATCAATGATGAAAAAATCGCCAATAAATTGACAACTGTTGCGGAAAACGAAAAGAAACTTGCCGATTTTGATAAAAACCGCAAAAAAGCCGGCAATATTCTCGCTGTCGGAGAACTCAAAGTCAAACATATCCGTCATATTTTGACCAAAGAACCGCTGCCGTACGGTTTCCCGAAAATCAAAGCATCGACTGAACACAAGGAATATTTTTCACGCGGCTATGATACTCCCCTCTTCCTCATAGACGGTATTTGCGAAAACATTCCGCTTGACGCACATATGTGCTATCGTCCACGCCGCAATGACAAAAATCCGATGCTCACGTTCACTTTGCCGCAGGCAGAAGAAATCGGAAAATTGGTCATTTATCCTGTTGAAAAAATCTCTTTTTATTGCAGCAGAGAAATAAAATTTGATATCGGGATATCAGGTTCCGTTCAGGTCATGAAAGATGGCAAATGGACGGAAATCGCCAAATTCAATAATGCTTCTGCTGCGGAAAAAGTTATTGTAAATTTTGCACCGCAGAAAATAAAAGAGTTCAAACTTGTTTTCAATTCAAGCAATTTTGCACTTTCTGAAATTGAAGCTTACCGGAAATAAAGGATGTATTTTGTGAAAAAATATTGTTTGCAATTGCATCAGTCACCTTTGCCGCTGTTGCCACAGACCTCAAAAAACGGGGAAACAACTGCAAAAATTATCTTCTGATACGCAAAGACAAAAAAGGAAATCCGTTTAAATAATATAAAAATTAAACAATTTAATTGCGGGGAATAAAATGAAAAAAATATTATCAGCTGCTTTTTTAACAGTATCTCTGACATTCTGTGCCGCCGAGCCGGTTTTGAAGGTCGGTCTTATGTCTGATACTCATATCAGGACATGGAAATCATCATGCGTCACATTGAAAGAGGCACTCAAACTTTTTAAAGCTCATAAAGTCGATATGATCGTCAATGCAGGAGATATTGCTGAAGTTCATCATAAACAGTCATATCTGAATTACAGAAATACTGTCAAAGAGGTTTTCTCCGATATGTCAAAGAAACCGCCCGAAATTTTTGTTTTCGCATGGCATGATCGCGTCAGACGTACCCGTGACCCGCAGGAAAATGTGTTCAATGATGTAAAAAAATATCTCGAATTTGAACATGAGATGTATGATATTTTCAAGATCAAAGGTTATACTTTTCTGCTTTTTCCGCAGGGAATGGATTTCAAACGCTACGAAAATACTATAGCAAAAGCATGCAGAGAAAATCCCGGCAAACCGGTTTTTGTCCTTGATCATATCCCGCCGTACAACACTGTATACAATTCATTGACATGGGGAGATAAAAAACGCCGGGAAATATTGGATAAATATCCGCAGGTCGTACATCTTTCCGGTCACGTCCACGGCACTCTCACCAACGAACTCAATATCTGGCAGGGAAATTTTACTGCTGTCAATATGGGATGTCTGTCCGGCTGGGCCGGTGCATTGATCGGCAATTCTCCCTCCGGCATGGAATCAGATACTGCGATGATAATGGAGATATATCCCGAAAAACTGGTCTTCCGCCGTTTCTTTTCGAAAAGCAAAAAAGAGTATAAAAATAATGAACAATGGATAATTCCAATACCTTTTGACAAAAATTCCGCACCTTATAATCTTGCCCGCCGCAAGGCAAAAGCCGTTGCTCCTGAATTCGCGGAAAATGCAAAACTTGATATTGCTGTCAATGAAAAAAATGTCAAACTTTCATTTCCGCAGGCGTTGCACTCTGACGGTGTTTTCAACTATAAAATAATGTTTTATTCACAAAAAAACGGCAGATGGGAAAAATTCTCACGCAAAGATATTATCGGCAACTTCATGCACACCGGCAAAAAACGCGATATGGCTGTCATATATAATTTGAGTGCCGGTTATTTTGAAAAAGGCAAAAACTACAGAATCGAAGTCATACCGGCAGGCTTTTTCGGCAATGAAGGCAAGCCGCTGGCATCTCAATTCAAAATGAAAAATGCACCATACGGTAAAGTCATTTTTGAAAGTCATGACCCGATGAAAGACTGCAGTTTCATGAGCGGACTTCAGCGCGGCAAACCATTGAAACTTGATGCAGACGGTTTTTACATACATAATGTCCACGATGCAAGATTTGTCCTGCCGGACAAAGTATGGGAAGGCAGTAAAAGAGGTGCAAAATTCCGTCTGACTGTCGATATGCACATGAAACAATCCGAAGAACGCGGCTGGACATTGGTTATGCGTAATCCTGTCCCCATGCGGAATGCCACCACCCGTATACAGACTCCTCCGGGTGATAGCGGTGTATTCCGTTTTGTAATAGAATTCAAAAAACAATCAGATGATTATAAATATTATCTGCTTATCCGTGAAGGTTTGAAAGGCAAGATCCGTTTCAATTATGTAAAATTTGAACTGCTTGATTAAAAAATAAAATGAAAAAGACTTTTATAAATTCTATCGGCAATGTTTTTGCCAGACGGGAGTTTGAAATAACAACTCCCGTCAGAGATGCCTCTGTCAGTATAATTGCCGACAGACATTCTTATTTGCGTGACAAATGTCTTAAAATCAGAAATGACGGTACTGATGCAAACTGGCTCGTCGGCGGCAGTTTCCTCAAATTCAAACTCTACTGCGACGGCAGGCTCATCGGCACCGGACCGTTTCGTGCCCAGAATGATGCTGCATTTGTCCGTCATACTTTCAATCTGCCTGAATTGAATGCGGGGAAGCATGTGCTTTCGCTCATTTTCAGAGGTGAAAAATACGGTATCAATATTGAATGTGAAAAACTTGAAATCCTCTCCGATGAAAAATGGAAGATTTTGAATGTCAATGATTATTACCGCCCGGTATGTTATGAGTTTCCGCAAATTACAGGTTATTACAAAGGCGACATCGGTCCCGGTGAATATTTTGAGCATCTTGACGGCACAAAACTGCCGGACAACTGGCAGAATATTTCTTTTGATGACAGTTCATGGCAGAATGTATCTCTGATCGAAGCAGATATTTTGATTGAAGATGCTCCGTACAATTATGTGATTTCATATCACAAACCTGTTTCCAAACGTAAAAGTTCCGACGGCAGATGGATTTGTGACTTCGGTCAGGAGATGATCGGGTCAATATCTCTTGTCGGTGAAAAAAATGCTTTTGCCGAAGTGCGGCTCGGGGAGGAGATGCTGGATGAAGACCGTGTCCGTTTTCAAACGCGGGCTCTGACATGTTATCATGAAATGTGGCATTTTATGGGAAAAGGTCAGAAACTGGAAAATTTCGGTTTGAGGATTTTCCGCTATGCTGAAGTCTGCGGCTTTGAAAACGAGCCGGAAATAGAAAATATTTCCATTCATGCACCGTTTGATGACAATGATTCTTATATGCGTTCAGGGATTGAAGCTCTTGACCGCATTTATACTCTCTGCAAAAACACGATAAAATACTGCAATACTGATATGTATACCGACTGTTTCAGCCGTGAGCGTATCTGTTATGAGGCTGACTCTTATATCTCCATGCGGACGGATTTTGCGGTTTCCGGCGATACCCGTGTCGCCGCACGCAGTATGGAATTTATTATCCGTCACCAGACATGGCCGGTGGAGTGGAAACAGATGATTTTGCCTCTGCTTGACCGTTATCTTATGCACACGGCAGATTTTGAATTGCTCAAACGCAACTGGGATGTACTTGTTGAGGATTGTTCATATCATCATCTGATGCAGAATGGGATTATTGAAACTTTTCCGCGTCTGCATATTATCGACTGGCCGTATCATGAACTCCGGAATTACGATTTGCAGTCTGAGGCACTTGCCATTCCGAATTTTCTGAATTATGCAGACTTGAAGGTGCTTGAAAAATGGGCTTCCTGTGCAGGAAGGGATGCTGCACCTTTCAAAAAACTTGCCGTGAGGAATTTGAGGCGTTACAAAAAGTTTATTTCGATGAAGCAAAAGGTCTTTACCGTGACGGCAGCAATTCAGAAAACTGTTCACTGCATACCAATCTGTGGGCTCTCTGGTGCAATGCAGTCCCGGCTGACAAACAGCCCCAGGTTGCAGAATTTGTCGCTGACTCCGGTCCGGAATGCAGCCTCTATACAGTTCAGTTCTACCTTGACGTACTTTTCAAATACGGCTATGACAGGCAGGCACTTGACATTCTTATCAATAACTCCGGCCGTTCATGGCTTTCAATGCTGGAGGCGGGACTGACTTTGACCGCTGAATACTGGGAGAAAAACAATTCCATGGCTCACCCATGGGGAAGTTGTCCGGCCAATATCATAGTTGAGCATCTTTTCGGATTGAAACCGACTTCTCCGGGCTGGAAAACTTATGAATACAAAGTTTCACCGCTTCTTCAAAATGCAGAACTCAAACTCAAAACTCCATCAGGAATAATACATATAAAAGGCTGATCATGAAAAATATTTTCAACGTTACAGAGTACGGCGTAAGGGCCGATCGCCCTGATATGATTCAGACTGAAGCGATCCAGAAGGTTATTGATATTGCAGCAGAAAAAGGCGGAACTGTTTATTTTCCGCAGGGACATTACTGTTCGGGATCGCTTTTTTTCAAAAAAGGAACATCTCTTGAACTTGCAGAAAGAGCAATGCTTCAGGGCAGTACCGATATTTCTGATTTTGCAGTACTGCCGTCCCGTATGGAGGGCGAAAATGTCGTTTATTTTGCCGCTTTGATCAATGCCGATGGGGTTGACGGATTTTCAATTTCGGGGCGGGGGACGCTTGATGGGAACGGACTCCCGTATTGGCGGCACTTCTGGCTCAGGCGTCAATTCAATCCGCAATGTACCAATATGGATGAAATGCGTCCCCGTACAGTCTATATTTCAAACAGCAAAAATGTGATTGTTTCAGGCGTAACGATTCAAAATTCTCCCTTCTGGACGACTCATTTTTACCGTTGTTCAAATCTGATATTGGAGGATCTGACGATTTATGCACCGACCAAACCAGTCCTTGCTCCGAGTTCAGATGCGATCGACCTCGATGTTTGTCACGATGTCGTTATCAGAAACTGCAATATTTCCGTCAATGATGACGCTGTTGCACTTAAAGGCGGCAAAGGACCCGATGCCGATAAACTTCCCGAAAACGGAGCGAATTACAATATTGTCATTGAAAACTGCAACTTCGGTTTCTGTCACTGTATTCTTACCTGCGGCAGCGAGACGATTCATAATCATGATGTCATCGTCAGAAATTGCGTCACTGACGGAGCGGCTTGTCTGTTTTCTCTTAAAATGCGTCCGGACACCAATCAGCTCAATGAAAATATTCTTATTGAAAATATCAGAGGATACTGCAGATATATTTTCTCGTCATACTCCTTTACGCAGTTCCGCCGTTCTCCCGATCTGCATATGTCGTATGGCAGAAATATTACTTTGCAGAATCTTGATTTGAAGTGTGATCACCTGATCAAGGCCGCAGATTCAGTTGAATATGAATTAAAAAATATCGTGCTTCGCAATTGTAATTTCATCTGCTCTGAAGAGCTGCAAATCGAATTCAATGACGGCAAGGATTTTAATTTAGAAAATGTAGAAATAACAGGGAATCAATAACGATCCGGCTTGAAATGTCAGGGATTATTTGCTCCAGTTGTATGTGCGAAATTCAGGAGTCGGCGATTCATGCAGTGCCATGTAACAGCAGCAGTGTCCGGGGGCCGAAGCCTGCTGACGCAAAATCACCCGTCGGAAAGGTCTTGCCGGGCCTTTGCCGCAAGATCCGGTTGCAATCAGATTATCTCCACTTTCGCCTGCTGCGACGATTTCTTCTTTGCCGTTTTCGGATAAAAACAGCTGCCACGGCGTCGTCGAACGGAAATTAGCGGAAAACCAAATCTCTTTTTCCGGCAGAAATTCGGGCGGCAATGACCGGATCGGCTTCTTTTGCACGTTAGATGATACGTTTACCGGTGTTCAAATCATATTCAGCAGATTGATTTCCGATATGCAAATCTCCGACATACAAATTGAATAGAATTAATGTATTTCAAAAAGTATACTGTAAGCATCAATTTTTATTTGAAATGCTGTTCTGTTTTGAGCAGGTAATATTTTTTGGCTGTGTACTAAACGCAGACTGATTTTTTATTACAAGGGGGCTTACGCCGCCCCCTTGTATCCCCGGCGCCGGGTACGACCCGGTGCGATATTACGCTGGTGCGTGAATGTCGGCGGCAGTGTAGTGTTTAGCTATTTTTTCGGCGAAATGTTCGT
>JAFVUZ010000153.1 GCA_017502435.1 Lentisphaeria bacterium | reverse complement strand
GGACAGCTGATAAAATTGATGGCATTATACAGGGGGATCAATGCCCAGATGATCGTCAGGATCTTCCAATGAACTATGCCGAACACCGCAAAGAACAACGTCGATCCCAATATGACTCCTACTGCCCCCCAGCAATAAAAAGAATGTAACAAACTCATGACTCCGTCCTTGTTTTCAAACGGACATGCTTCCACGATGGGACTCAGCAGAACTTCGATCAATCCGCTTCCGATTGCATAAAGGACAACTGCCAGCAAGATGCCGATGAATGGATCCGGCAGCACTCCGGGTAAAATTGTCAGAAGCATCAAGCCCGCCGATGACAGAACTTGAGATGCGATCACGCAAAGACGATATCCGATCTTATCCGCATATTTTGCCGCGACTATATCCACGAAGAATTGAGTCAGATAAAAAGTCAGCGGGATCAAGGCGATTTTTTCCAAACTGATCCCATACGTTCCTTTGAATGTCAAAAAGAGTAATGGTGTAAAATTTGCCGATATCGCCTGTGTCACAAATCCGAGATAACAGGCGGTCAACGTTTTCTTATAATTTTTTTGCTTTGACATAAAATCTCCTGTGTGATGATTTGAATACTATATCACCAAATGCAGGTTCTGTCAAAGTATTAAATCATCTAAAAAGAGCACTATTTACCCAAAACGCAATATTTGCCAGGTGTAATACCATACTTTGCTTTAAATTGTCTGCGAAAATAATTTACAGAGTTGAATCCGCAGAAATTGCAGACTTCTTCAACTGTATAGATTTTTTCAGCAAGCATTTTATATGCGATTTGGAGTTTGTGCTGGATCAGGAACTCGATGGGCGAACAATTCATAAAAGAATTGAAACAGCGTCCGGCTTCGCTGCGGCTCACATTTGCTGCTTGAGCAAGATCTTTCAGAGAAATCTGTTTCTGATAATGAGTATAAATAAAATCAAGCATTTTTTGCAGCCGGATTTGATTGATAAGTTGGATCCGATTTGATTTATGACGGGGAAATGTATTGATGTTAGAATAAATATATTCAAAAATTTGACTCACGTTTCTTTGGATCATCATTTCGTAACATGGCGGCTGATTTCGGAAACAATGATAGATATTCAGAATAAAATCTCTTATATTTTGCAGGGCTTTATCGCTTCCGGAAAATACAATAAAAGGCAGCTCATCACGTTGCTGAAGTGGTGTAATATATTTTTTATATATCTGGCTCCCTTCCGGTGCGACCAAACTGCCGGAAAAAACAATGTTCGGCATAGGATCTGCAGTATCGCCGGAAATCTGTCGGATGCCGTGAAGGATATTTCCATTTACAAAAATAGTATCGCCCGGATTCAAAGTAATATGTTTTTCTCCGACTTGATAATCCAATATCCCGGTTTCTGCCGTTGCAATTTCAAATCCCGGATGCCAATGCAAAGGACCGTTCCATTGCCACAAGGTTTCCAACTCATCATGGAAAAATGAAATCGGGAAGACTGCAGGATCGTAAGGAATCTGCTCTTTCAGTTGATTATCTATAATAACAGGCATTATTTTCTCCGCAATGAATTTGTGAATAGTAAT
>JAFVUZ010000152.1 GCA_017502435.1 Lentisphaeria bacterium | reverse complement strand
CCAGCGTAATATCGTATCGGGTCGTACCCGGCGCCGGGGTTCCGTCTTCGCTGTGCTACGCCGTGACAAGGCAATCGGCGTCACGCGTCAGCGTAATAGAAAGGCGGGTGGAACGCCGGGCGGCGTAAGCCCCCTTGTAATAAAAAATCAGTCTGCGTTTAGTACACAGCCAAAATGATAATATTTTGTATCCGGAGCGGTGATTACTGAAAATAACGTATTTTTTTGCCGGGAAATTTGAAAAAATTGTCTGATGGTGCTATATTTCAGAACGAGTATATATTTTTTTGAAAGAAAAGGAATTTTTTTATGACACGTTCAGACGGCAGAAAAGCGGACGAATTGCGTCCGGTCAGAATCACTCCAGATTATCTCGCTCACCCCATGTCCAGTGTGCTTATGGAAATGGGCGGTACCAAAGTCATTTGTGCCGTAAGTATGGAAAATAAAGTCCCCGGTTGGATGAAAACTCAAAAGGTTTCAGGCGGCTGGCTCACTTGTGAATACGGACTTATGCCCGCCGCAACTCATGAACGCTGCCGCCGTGAGGCTTCAGCAGGTAAACAGGGCGGCAGAACTATGGAAATTCAACGGCTTATCGGCAGAAGTCTCCGCGGTGTGGTTGATCTGGAAGCTCTCGGCGAAAATACTTTCTATATGGACTGTGATGTTTTTGACGCTGACGGCGGAACAAGATGCTGCAGTATTTCAGGTGCAAGTGTCGCACTGCAGATCGCTCTCCGCAAAGATAAACGTTTCGAGACTGCTTTCAAAGAACCGGTCGCCGCAGTCAGTGTCGGTATTGTCAATGGCGAACTGCTGCTGGATCTGAATTATGTTGAGGACTCCAATGCTGAAGTAGATATGAATATTGTTATGACTGCATCCGGTAAACTTATTGAAGTGCAGGGAACTGCAGAAGGGGCTCCTTTTTCACGCAAACAGCTCAATGAACTCGTTGATTTGGCAGAGTCCGGCCTCAAACAGATTTTTGTCCGTCAGCAGGAAGTCATAGAGGCTTATTTTGATTTGAAACAGGATGTGCCGAAACGCCGTGAACTCGGTTCGCTCAGCGATGCTTTCAGCGGAATAAAATTGTAAGGATACACCATTATGAGTGAAGAATATCAGGTAATCGCCAGAAAATACCGCCCTTCAAAATTTTCGGACGTTGTCGGTCAGCAGCACGTTGCCCGTACTCTCATGAATGCCATTCGGGAACAGCGTACTGCTCATGCTTATCTGCTGGTCGGACCGCGTGGTGTCGGTAAAACTACTCTCGCCCGTATTTTCGCCAAGGCTTTGAACTGCGAAAATCCGCAGGACGGTGAACCATGCTGCAAATGCAAAAGCTGCGTTGCCATTGATACTGAAACAAGCATGGATGTCATTGAAATCGACGCCGCCAGCCGCAACAGTGTTGAAGATATGCGTGAATTGACTGAAAATGTTATGCATTCACCTATAAACGGACGTTACAAAGTTTATATTATTGACGAAATCCATATGCTTTCCAATCAGGCTTGGAACGCTTTGCTCAAAACTATTGAAGAACCGCCGCCGCACGCAAAATTTATTTTTGCCACAACTGAAGTTCACAAGGTTCTGGCGACTATCATTTCCCGCTGTCAGCGTTTTGATTTGACGCCGATTTCAACCAATTTAATTGTCGGACAACTCAAAAAAATTGCCGATGACCAGCAGGTGAAAATTGCAGAGGATGCACTTTATTCTGTTGCCAAAGCTGCTGAAGGCGGGATGCGTGACGCTCAATCACTGCTTGATCAGATGATTGCATTTTTTGCGGTGGGCAACAAAGAACATTTGATAACTGACGAGGAGGTGCGTTCTCTTTTCGGTCTGGCGGATGCCGCTGAAGTCGATAAAATTGTAACTGCAGTTCTCCGCAATATTCCTGCAGAGGTGATAACCGGGATTCACAGTTTGACGACTAAAGGCAAAAATCTTGAAACTCTGTTTGAAGATATTTTATTTTCTTTGCGGAGTGTTGAAATTTCTGCCATCCTGCCGGATGCATCGAGCGTGCTTGAGGAAAGTCCGGAACAGCTTTTGAAGTTCAAAGAGATGGCATCTCTTGCACCATTGAGCGTAATTCAGGAGATTATGGAAATTCTCGGGGCAGGCGCAAGACCTCTGCGTGATGCACTTAACAAGCAGATTTATCTGGAAACTTTGCTTCTCAAGGCGATGAAAGAGGCTCATGCTCTAAAAATCAGTGATCTTATCCAGCATTTGAACCGTCTCCGTGAGGCGGGAGATTTGAAATATATGGATTTGATAAATACTCCTGTTCAGAGGATTGAAATCCCTTCAGTTCAGTTTGAGACAGTAAAAAAAAACGACTTGACAGTTGAAAATCAGGTGATTCCGGAAACTGTGGAAGTTCAGGAGGTTTCCGCAGTTGAAACAGTTTCGGAGGTTTCCGCAGTTGAAGAACCTGCAGAAGTCAAAGAAGTTGAAACTGTGCAGGAATCAGCAGAAAATATTGTTGAGGAAACAGCCGTGGAAACTGCGGTGGAAGTTCAACAGGATACTGAAACTGCCGCGGTCGCTGAAACTGAAGAAATTCCTGAAGCAGAGGAATATGTACCGCCAATGGAGGAATTTCATGTCCCGGATGTGCCGCCTCCGGATATGATGGACGGAGCAGAGGACTTTGAAGAGATAATCGAACCTCCGCCGTCTGCGGCAGAAAACAAACTTGAAATTCAAAATCAAATTCAAAATCAAACCGGTGATGCTCCCGAAAAGCAGAAAAAAGCCCCGGAAGCCGGGCCTTTGCGTATGAGCGTTGCTGATAATCTTGCCGAAAAAAATAAAGTTCTGCAGAACAAAGGTGTTCAGCAGATACTTGAAATTTTCGGTGGCGAACTGGTCGATATTCATGTTGACCGTCCCCGTAATCAATGAAATTAAAATGAAAGGAATTTAAAAATGTTCGGTGGTTTGGGCGATCTTGCCAAAATGATGCAGCAGGCAAAAGAAATTAAAAAAAATGTTGAAGAAATGAAGAAAAAACTTTCTGAATCTGAGTTTTCAGGTCTCAGTTCAAACGGTAAAGTTATTGCTGTTGTTTCCGGAGATTTTCAACTCAAAAGTGTGAAATTTCAAGCCGCAGATGTCGCAGAAAATGATGTTTTTGAAGCCGTCAATACTGCTCTTGAAACTGCCAGAAATGAAGCACAGGCAAAACTGCAGGAAATCGCAGGTCCTTTGAATGTGCCCGGTCTTTTCTGAAGGTGATTTATGAGTCAGTATCCTGACAGTGTTGAACAGCTGATTGAATTTTTCCGTACCTTCCGCGGTGTCGGCCGCAGGGGAGCGGAACGGTATGTGCTTTCTCTGCTGGACTGGCAGGAGTCGAAAATACGTGAATTCGGTTCTCTGATATCCGGAATCCCGGATAAGGTCGGTCATTGTCCGGAATGCGGTTCGCTGGCAGAAAAAGGCAGGCTTTGTGAAATTTGTGAAAATCCCAGGCGTGATGTAACTTCCATCTGCGTTGTTGAAAGTTTCGCTCAGCTGCAGTCAATCGAAAACAGCCATGTTTTCAAAGGAGTGTATCATGTTCTCGGCGGTAAAATTTCGCCGCTTGATGACGAGTATGGCGAAAATCTGAATCTGGCCTCTTTGCCTGAACGCATTGAACGCAATCAGGTCAAAGAAGTGATTATCGCTCTCGGTGCTGATGTGGAGGGCAGAGCAACTGCATTGTATATTGCTGATATGCTGAAAGATTGCAGCATACGCGTAACTCAGCTGTCACAGGGGATTCCTGCAGGGGCAAATATTGCTTTTGCTGATTCCGCAACTATTGGAGCTGCTCTCAAAAACCGTATGGAATTATAAAGAATGAGTGATTCGGATAAAAAAAAGACATCTTTTGTATGCACAATAGATGATGTTCAATTAAAAAGACTGCATGAATATCTTGTATCGCACGGATTTGAGATGAAGGAGCAGCAGTATGCCCATTTCAAGGCTGCCGGAGAGAAGATAAATATCGTTGCTTATTTGAGCGGGAAACTTACTGTTCAGGGCGGCAATGCTCAGGAGTTTGTTGAATTTGTGCTTGAGCCTGACATTCTTCAGGAGTACCGTTTTTCCGTGCCGGATGAACTTGCCGGAGAAGTTGAAACTTCTCTTGAGCTTGCTCCGCATATCGGCGTTGATGAAAGCGGCAAGGGAGATTTTTTCGGTCCGTTGATAATTGCAGGTGTTTTTATTGACGAGGCAAGCGGTGAAGCACTTGCCAAAACCAGGGTGCGTGACTCAAAACTTATCAAAAGCGACAGGGAAATAATTACTATTGCCGGTGAAATACGGGAAATAACCCGCGGCCGTTTTGCAGTTGTGACTTTGCGTAATGAAACTTACAATAATCTCTACCGCAGGATCGGCAATCTCAACCGGCTGTTGGCATGGGGGCACGCCAGAGTCATTGAAAACGTATTGGAAAAAGTTCCCGATTGTCCGCGTGCATTGTCAGATAAATTCGGTGCTGATTACCTTATCCGCAATGCGTTGATGGAAAAAGGCAGGAAAATCATTCTGGAGCAGAAGACCAAAGGTGAAAGTGATATTGCTGTTGCCGCCGCTTCAATTCTTGCACGCGAACAGTTCGTCCGTGAGATGAACCGCCTTTCTGAAGAGTTTCAAATGGAGATTCCGAGGGGGGCGAACAGTATTGTCAAACAGCGGGCAAATGCCATTATTGATAAATTCGGAGTGGGGGCACTGGAACGTTGTGTTAAAACGCACTTCAAAACTTATGATGAATTGATGAGGTGATGCATTGAAAAAGTATTATGAACTCGGACCTTTTACTGTTTTTGACGTTGAGACAACCGGCATGAGTGCAGTCAACGACCGTATTGTTGAAATTGCGGCTCTGCGTGTGGATTTGAATGGGGAGATTTCACGTTTTCAAACGCTGGTCAATCCTAATTGCCATATCTCGTCAAGAGTTTCAAGAGTGCATCATATTGTTGATGATATGGTCAAAGATGCTCCGCATTTCCGTCAGGCGGGCTATGATTTTTTGAAGTTTGCAGCAAAATCGACGCTGGTTGCCCATAATGCCAGATTTGACCTTGCTTTTCTGCAGGAGAGTCTGGCAAGGAACGGTTTGCCGCTGTGGCAGGGCAGGACGATGGATTCGATAGTGCTTTTGAAAAAGAGTCATTCCGGATTGCCGTCATACAGTCTGCAGAATCTGCGGGCACATTTCCGTCTGGATGATATTATGCCGGATATGCAGGCCCACCGTGCAGGGGCGGACGTTGAGTGGACGCATAAACTGTTTGAAATTTCATTGACTGAATTGCTCCGTTGTGAAGATGAATAAGTATTTTATTTTTTTGTGCTTTTTGCATTTTTGATTTGATTTTTTGCAAAGTTGTATCATATTTTTGTAGTGTCAGATGCAATGAGGTGTTATATGCTGTGTGATATTTGTAAAAAAAATGAGGCGGTCATCCATATTCAGGAGATCAGTGCCGCAGGTAAAAAAATTATAAATCTCTGCAATGAATGTGCTGAAAAACATCCGCACGGAGTTGATTCCATGCTGAATTTGGATAATTTGAAATTTGAGGATGTGCTTGAAAAAATTCAGAAAATCAGTGCTGAATTTATAAAATCAAAAAGTACAGTTGCAAACTCCTCCGTCTGCCCTCAGTGCGGGTGGGACTTGAAAAAAATGGAGGAAAATCAAGGACTGCTCGGCTGTTCTCAATGCTACAAAACATTTGACGATATTATTCAGAAAGCAATCGTCAATATTCACCGCAGCCGCATTCATACCGGTAAACGTCCCGGAAAAAACAGACAGGAACCGCCCGAAATCCGCCGTGAAAAATTGCGTAAACTTGAAAGCGAATTGCAAACTGCCGTTCAAACAGAAGAGTATGAACGTGCCGCCATTATCCGCGATGAGATCGCTTCTCTCAAAAAAAGCCGCACAAAAAGGAGCGGAAAATGAAGAAAAAAGATGCTATAAATTCTCTTTTGAAAAATACCATGAGTTATCTGGAACAGAAAAAAGAGAAAAATATCATTGCCATAAGTTCCCGTGTCCGTCTGGCAAGAAATCTTGCAGAATTTTCTTTCCCCGCCGCGGCCTCTGTTCATGATCTTGCTTCAGTCAGAAATCAGGTCGAAGATGCGGTCAATGCGGAAAAAGTCATCGGCACAAAAGGGCTCGTTTTTTATATGGATGAACTTCCGGAAATCGACCGTGAATTTCTCTATGAAAGACGTCTGGTCAGCAGTAAACTTATGTCGGCACCTTTGAACAGAGGACTTTTTGTCAGCAGTAATGAACAGCTGGCAATCATGGTCAATGAAGAGGACCATTTGCGGATTCAGAGTTTTCTGCCGGGATTCCGTTTGCAGGAAGCGTACAAAAAAGCATCGCAGGCGGATGACCGTTTGAGTAATGAACTGGATTTTGCTTTTGACAGTAAACTCGGATATTTGAGCAGTTGTCCGACGAATATCGGGACCGGTTTGCGGGCATCGGTAATGCTGCATCTTCCCGGATTGACTTTGACCGGAGAACTTGAATCAACAATACGGGCATTGAACAAGATGAATTTTGCCGTCCGCGGTATTTTCGGTGAAGGCTCGGAAAATACAGGTGCATTGTACCAGATTTCAAATCAGGTGACACTCGGAGACAGCGAGGAGGAAATCATTGAAAAAATTTCCGGTACAATCGGTCAGATAATCCATTATGAACAGAATGCCCGTGAACGTATGTTTGTAAAAAAACAAGCCCGTCTGATGGATTATATCGGCAGGTCATACGGTCTTTTGAAATATGCTTATCTGCTGCACAGCAAAGAGACATTGAATGCACTTTCAGGAGTTAAACTCGGTGTGGATATGGGAATTTTTGCCAATGTTGACAGTTCTATGGTGCATAAAATTTATGTGCATTCCGGAGCGGCTCATCTGCAGAAACTGTACGGCAGACCGTTTGAAAACAATGAAGCAAAAAGCATTTTCCGTGCAGATTATGTGCGGGGTGTTTTGCGTGGCCCTGTTCAGAAAGAGGCAGAATAATGGATCCGGTATTATCACTGATATTGTGTTTTCTTGAACTTACATTTATTTTTGTGACTATTGTACTGCTGCATAATCAGCAGAAAAATATCGGAGCAACGCCGTTGTATATGGCAATGGGTTTGCTTTTTTTGTTTGCACAATTTGTATCGGCGGCGGATTTTCAGGTGATTATTTACAAAAATCTGGAATTTCAAATCGGTTCGTCGGTGTTTTTTCTGCCGTATCTGGCGGGGCTGCTGCTGATATATATCCACAACGGGACATTGGCGACACAGCGTATGATCATAGGTTCATTTGTGCTGTTCGGTATTTTCTTCTATCTGGCAGAAATCACCCGGCTTCAATGCAACTGGACGGGATATTCGCTTGCCAAGGGGCAATCCGTCGGTGCATTGGATGTATTGTTGAGTGAAGGTATGCGTTCAATGGGGGCGTTGGTTATCGCACATCTGGCGGATATGTTTTTCATTCCTATTGCCTATACCAGATTGAAAAACTGGGATGCCAGACGTTTGATATGTATTATTGGTGCATTGTTTCTGGCACAAATGCTTGATTTGCTGATATACACTTGTTTTTATTACCGGAGTCATTATTACGATTTGCGTGAATTTCTGTCGGGAGCGGTGTTGATCCGTGGGATTTTTGCGGTCTGGCTGGGAACGATAATTCATTTTTATATCGGGCGGTATTCAGGAGATTCTGCCAAACATAATACGCTTGATATTGTTTTTGCATTTTTCGGAGCTTACGGCAAGTCGAAAAAACTTGAGGAAGGCTTGCTTGAGTCCGAAGACCGCTACCGTCAGATATTGCAGAATGCCAATGAAATGATAATGCTTCTTGCTCCTGACGGCCGTGTACTGGATGCCAATCTGGCGGCAAAAAATATTATAAACAAGTATATTCCATATTATAGTTTTTCGGAGAATTTTTTTGAGCGTCTGCATTCGCAGGAGAAGATAAATTTTTCAGAAAATTCATCTGACGGTAAAAAGCAGGAGACATCGCTTTTTCATGCGGAACTTTTGAGTGATAACGGCGAAAAGGCAAGCCTTGCGTGTTCATTGTCTGAGGTGAAATTAAAAAATGAAAAAATATTTCTGCTTATCGGCCGTGATGTTTCTCTGGAATTGCGGCTGCAGGAGGAAAAAGCGAACCTTTCTGCGGAACTTGCCCACTCTCAGCGAATGGAGGCTCTCGGTAAACTTGCAGGCGGTATTGCTCATGACTTTAATAATCATATTCACGCCATTCTGGGCCATGTCGATCTGCTGTTGATGACAGAGGAACTGGATAGTAATCCCAAGGCAGTGAAAAATCTTGAAAAAATCAGTTCCATTGCAGAGCAGGCGGGCAAATTAACCAGCCAGCTGCTCGGTTTTGCCCGCAAGGGTAAATTTTATGAAACGACATTGAATATGGCGGATGTTATTCAGCATACCTTGAATATGCTGACTGTTTCGCAATCAGTTCAGGTGCAGATAAAAAAAGAGTTGCCGCCCAAAGAGATTTTTGTCCGCGGCGATCAGGTGCAGTTGAGTCAGGTGCTGCTCAATCTGCTGCTGAATGCGATAGATGCCATGGAGAATTGTACCGAAAAAAATCTGCTTGTCAAACTCGGTATCGGCAGCGATTTTCAGGCGAAACTGGATAAAATTGCAGTCAAATATGAATTGCAGTATGATAAATACTGCTGTGTTGCCGTAAGTGACAGCGGAATCGGTATAAGTGAGGAACTTCAGCAGAAAGTTTTTGAGCCTTTCTTTACCACCAAGCCGGTCGGCTCCGGAACCGGCATGGGATTGTCAATGGTTTATGGTACGATAAAGAATCATAACGGTTATGTTTTTCTGGAAAGTACGGAAGGCAAAGGAGCCACTTTCTACATTCTTTTGCCGCTTTTTGAACGTTGATTGTGGTTTTATTTGTAAAATGTTCGTTTTTTTTGTAAAATCATGGAAAAAATAACTTTGCAGAGATTGAAATTTCAGAAAACAGAGTTATATTATCAAAATGTATGGTTTTATGAATTAATTACAGTAAATTACAAATAAAAAGGATTTTCAATCATGGCTAAAGATTTAATGGATTCCATGACTTTTGACGCAAAAGAAGTCGTCAATTGCCGCAAACAGATCGAAGTTACCATCCCCGCTGATGTCGTCGCAGCAGAAGCAGAAAAAGCAACCCGTGCTTTCGCTTCTTACGTCAATATCCCCGGCTTCCGTAAAGGCAAAGCTCCCGTCGGTATGCTCAAATCACGTTATGCCGATGATATCAAACAGGAACTCGAACGCCGTCTCATCAGTGCTGCTTATCAGAAAGTCGCCGCCGCTGACGAAGATGTTTTGAACTGCGGCCTCGAAGGTGCTCCCAAAGTCGAATTTGACAAGGAATTCAAATTCACTTTCAACGTCGATCTCGCTCCCGAAATCGAACTCGGCGAATATAAAGGTCTCGAAGTCGCTGTCGAAACTAAAGAAGTTTCCGATGCCGATGTCGCAGAACGTCTCAATATGTACCGCACCATGTACGCAAACTATGCCGACGTAACCGATGAAGCCAAAGCAGAAGATATGCTCAAAGTCAGCTATACTTCTGACTTCGCTGTTTCCGAAAACGCAAGTGCTTATCTCAAACGTCAGGTCGAAGCAGAAGATAACTTCCTCTGGCTCAAAGAACCCGAAATGATTCCCGGTTCTGTTGCCGCTCTCACCGGTGCCAAAGTCGGTGATGTCAAAGAATTTGAAGCTGCTTATCCCGCAGATTACCGTGAAGATGAACTCGCAGGCAAAAAAGTCAACTACAAAGTTACTGTCAATGCCATTCAGCGTCGTCAGGAACTCTCCGATGAAGAGTTGGTCAAAAAATTGAACGCTCCCTCAATCGAAGAATTCAAAACCACTCTCAAAGCTTCAATGGAACGCGAAATTGCTGATGCAAACAACGCAAAACTCCTTGATGCTGTCGCAGATAAACTTGACGAAACTGTTAAAGAGTTTGAACTTCCCGCCGCTTTCCTCGAAGGCGAAACCAACCGTGAACTCAATAAACTCGCATCTGCTCAGGTCAAGAGCGAAGCTGAAGCTGAAGAATTTAAGAAAAATCTTGACGAACATAAGAAAACCGCTGAAGAAAATGCTAAAAAATCTCTCCGCCGCAGCTTGATCCTCCGCAAGATCGCACGTCTCGAAAAGATCACTGTTACCGGTGAAGAAATGGATCAGCAGATTGCCGTCATGAGTTCTTACTATGGTTACAAACCCAAAGAATTGCGTGCAAACCTCGAAAAGAGCGGCAATATTGATGAACT
>JAFVUZ010000151.1 GCA_017502435.1 Lentisphaeria bacterium | reverse complement strand
TGCATTTGTTTCCGTTCGGAGTTCATGGGATGCTTCAGGGACTTGATACTCCTGATATTTCAATATGGCCGGAACTTGCCTGCAAGTTCATTGCTGTTCATAGCGGAGAAATAAAAATTGATTCAGATTGCTACACTCATGTGTATCAATGTCGTGCAGAAAATTCCCGGCCCGGTCCATTGCGTGAAGAATAAAACAGATTTATACAGTTAATCATATCAAAAGAAAGAGTAAAATATAAAAGATTTTTGTATTGCCGGTTTCGGTGAAGTAATGCTGCGTCTCGCTCCGCAGGGGAAAAAACATCATAATTCAGTCACGATGTTCTGAAGGAGTTTTTCCGGTTGCCGCCATCACAACTTTGCCAAAATAATCCGCAGAATTGAATCCGCATGATTGAGCAATGACAGATAATGAAAGAGAGGTATTGCGTAACAGCATTATGCCTTTTTGCAGACGGAGATTTTTCAGATAATCCGAAGCATTGACACCGTAACGTTTGGTGAAATCACGGCTGAGCTGTACGCGATTGATATGGAGGATTTCCGCCAGACTCTGAATATTAAGTTCAGGATTTGAAAAATCATTATCCAGAATTGAACGGGCCTCTTCAAGATAATTTGCTGATTTGGGATTGCTTTTGACACCTCCTGCCGCAGCGCAGAGGATTTGAAATCCGACCGCCAGCAATTCAAGCCTTTTTGACAACATACTGTGCTTGATGTTAAGCTCCAGATGAGCGAAAAGTTCCTCCGGACACTTCCCCCCGTAACTCAATCCCGGTTGAATATTCAATGTATCAAAAAGTGCAGATGCCATCAGACCTTCAACCGTGAACCAGCGATAATGAAAATATTCATCCGCAGGATAATAATAATGTCTGCTGCCGGCAGGATAATACCATATATCACCGGGTTTCAGAATATATTTTTTCCCATTAAGTTCAAAACAGCCTTTTCCGTCAATACACCAGAAAAGTTCACAGAACTTCGGATTTTCCCACATGCCGCTCTTTTCCATTTTTGTCAGCAAAAAATGTCCGACAGAACGTATGTAAGCAGAAAGATTATTAGACAATCTCAAGGCAAATTCAAAGTCTTTAAATTCTTTTTTCTTCATATTACAATATTACGGTTATTTGTTACATTTTTACTGTTGCAGATTTTATTTTTTACACATATATTATAGCATACAAGAATATATGCTGTCAAGTTATTTTGTTAAAAAAATACGAATAAAGAGGTCGTTTATGAATTTTCCAAATGCTTTTGAGCTTGCAGGTCTCTGGGATTTTGATTTTACAGAAACGGGAGCTGATCCTCAAATGTTATTCAAAGATGTTGCTCCGGTTCCCGGTTGTTTTGATTTAATGCCGGGGTATTATCTGAAACGGGGAACCGGCAGCTACCGCAGATTTATTGAAATTGGCGGAATGGTTGAACTTTATTCAGAAGGTTTGGGATTGCGTGGTGAAATTTTCTGGGACGGCGAAAAAATTGCAGAGGTCGATGCGCCTTTTTCAAAAAACATTTTCCGTTTCGATGCAGGAGAATTTAAAAAACATGAACTTATAATTTCTGTTAATAATGAGTTTGATGACAGTAATTCTTCTCTTTGGCACAGAAATTATGATTTTTATGCCCATGGCGGCATTTACCGCAGAATAGCCATCCGTCAAGCAGAAAAAATTTTTGAGCGTGAAATAAAAATTATCACCTCAAATATTGAACGCGGAGAAGTTGAAATAACTCTTGATCTTGACGGAGAAACTGCAAATATCAGCAATGCAAAAATTACTTTTGATAATTCAGCAAAAGAATTTTCACTTGAATTAAAACAGGGAAAAGGCAAAGGAATGTTTGCTGTCCCTGATTTTAAACTATGGTCTCCTGAATCGCCTTCACTTCATACTGTTTCCATTAAAGCCGGAGATGTAGTTTTTGAAAAAACTTTCGGTATTCGCAAAGTTGAAGCAAAAAACGGCAAAATCTATTTAAATGGCAAACAATTGCACTTAATTGGTTACAACCGTCATGATGCACATCCTGACTTCGGCTATGCAGTACCGTCAGCAGTACACTGTCATGATTTGCAGCTTCTGAAACAGCAAAAAGCAAACTGTATCAGAGGCAGCCATTATCCGCAGAGTGAAGAATTTCTTGATTTCTGCGACCGCATGGGCGTACTTGTCTGGGAAGAATCTCTCGGTTGGGGCAATAATGAAGCCGCTTTGACGGATCCGGATTTTCAGGCAAAACAAATCTGCGAAACCCGCAAAATGGCTCTTGCATCAATAAATCATCCCTGTATTATCTTGAGAGGTTTTCTCAATGAGGCCGCAACTTCTCTTGCAAGTGCCAAACCTCTGGTCAAAAAACTTGCAGACACCTTGCGTGAAGTCGATCCGTCATGCCTTGTGACTTACGGCAGCAATGTCGGCAGCAGAGATGTCTGTACTGAATTTGTTGATGTTATTTCCTATAATACTTATCCATGCTGGTACAGCGGCAATGAAGATCAATTCGTAAATTATAGTGAAATAAAAAGAGCCCTCGGAGAACTCGAAGAGTTTGCATCTGAAGATAAATTTAAAAATAAACCTCTGCTCATCAGTGAAGCCGGTGCAGAAGCAATGCCGAATTTACATGGAGGACAACGCTGGAGTGAAGAATATCAGGCTGATTTGCTGGAGGGTATAATACGTTATATTACAGAAAGTGATCGTTACAGCGGAATATTCCTGTGGCAATTTTGTGATACCCGCACTTATATTTCAAATACTTCGCAGGTGCGTGCAGGAAATTTCAACTTAAAAGGTGTTCTTGACCGTCATCGTATTCCGAAAGAATCATGGCGCAGAATTGCTCAACTTTTAAAAGAATATAAATTTTAACCCCAAAAAGAAAGGATAAATCTATGAAAAAAACATTTACTTTGATTGAATTTCTGGTTACTACTGCACAACAGAACTGTTTTTCAAAAATAAAAAACAACACATCCTTACGCCCGCAAGGGCGCACTTCACGCATTTTTGACAACGGTCAAAAATGCTCTTCACACCTTCACACCTTCACTCAATCAGCATTCACGCTGCTTGAACTTCTGGTCGTAATCGCGATGATGGCAATCATCGCCGGAATGCTGCTGCCCGCATTAAATAAAGCCCGTGCGCGTGCCAGAGCCGCAAAATGTGTCGGTAATCTGAAAAATCTCGGCATGATAACTGCAATTTATGAAAGTGATTTTGAAGGCTGGGTACTTACAAATGACTCCAACTGGCAATGGGCAGGATGGTATATTTCAAACGGTTATTTG
>JAFVUZ010000012.1 GCA_017502435.1 Lentisphaeria bacterium | reverse complement strand
TTGCGACAGCAACGAACGGCATACCCCTGATGTGGCTAATCCGGCGAAAGATTTGTTTCGTCATTCCGCAAAAAAGCGGGAGGACGAAACGAACATTTCGCCGAAAAACAGCCTGACGCTCCCAGCCGCTGACACTCTCGCACCAGCGTAATATCGCACCGGGTCGTACCCGGCGCCGGGGATACAAGGGGGCGGCGTAAGCCCCCTTGTAATAAAAAATCAGTCTACGTTTAGTACACAGCGTTTTGAAATAGCGAATGTTTTTTTGCCGTCCGGCATACGGAATGCTATAAATCCGGCTGCTGCAAAACCTTAAAAAGGTAAGCAGCAGCTTTTTTTATTGTTCTTTTTTCAGGCTTTTTCGTTTGTACGGCTTGAGTTTTTGAAATCATGCTGTATATTACACAAAGGTTTACTTGTATGAATTTTTTCAATTTTTAATAATCTGTATTGGAGAAAAATTATGAATGAACGCCGTGTTGTAATCACCGGTCGCGGGGCACTTGCCTGCGTTGGTCAGGATGTTACAAGTTTCTGGGACGCATTGGTCAACGGCCGCTGCGGTCTGGGCAAAGTCACCCGTTTTGATGTTTCTGAGTACCGTACTCAAATCGCCGGTGAAATAAAGGATTTCGATCCGACCAAATATATCAGCTTCAAAGAAGCCAAACGTCTTGACCTTTTCTGTCAGTTGGCAGTTTGTGCCGCAGTTCAAGCTATTGCAGATGCAGGTCTGCCTGCAAATTTCAATGACAGCGGAATTGATCCCGCACGTGTCGGCGTTCTTGTCTCCAGCGGTATCGGAGGTCTCAATACTTTGACTGAACAGATCCGCACTTTGACAGATCGCGGTCCAGGACGCGTATCTCCGCTGCTTATTCCGATGATGATCGGTGATCTTGCTTCCGGCAACATCTCCATTATCTGCGGTGCCAAAGGACCCAATATGGGATTGGTAACTGCCTGTGCCACCGGAACCCATTCAATCGGTGAATCTCTCTGGATGATCAAACGCGTCGATGCCGACATTATGATTGCCGGCGGTGCTGAAGCAAGTATTTCTGAAATCGGTATGGCAGGATTTAGTGCCATGAAGGCAATGAGTCAGAGAAATGATGATCCTCTGCACGCCAGCCGTCCGTTTGATGCTGACCGTGACGGTTTTGTCATGTCCGAAGGTGCCGGTGTTCTCGTTCTTGAAGAATATGAACACGCCAAAAAACGCGGTGCAAACATCCTCGCTGAACTCGTTGGTTACGGTGCAACCGGTGACGGTTATCATATTACTTCACCTCATCCCGAAGGCGAAGGTGCAGCCCGTGCAATTCAGATGGCTCTCGGCCATGCCGGACTCAATCCTGAAGAAGTTGATTATATCAATGCTCACGGTACTTCAACTTCACTTAATGACAAATATGAAACTCTGGCAATCAAAAAAGCATTCGGTGATCATGCTTACAAAGTCAGTATTTCCAGTACCAAAGGAACTATGGGCCACAGCCTCGGTGCTGCCGGTGCCCTTGAGTCAATTGTCTGTATCGAAACCATCCGCAACAAGACAATTGCTCCGACTATCAACTATGAAACTCCCGATCCCGAATGTGATCTGGACATCACTCCCAATGTCGCCAAGGAGAAAAATGTCCGTGTTGCAGTCAATGTCAACCTCGGTTTCGGCGGTCATAACGGAGCTCTTGTTTTCAAAGAAATCTGAAGATGATCTTTTGGGCTGCTGCAAAATCTTAAAAAAGGTGAGCAGCAGCCTTTTTTTTGCCATAAAACCATACGGAGTTGATTATGAATGATGAAGATTTTATGAAACTTGCCATCATAGAAGCGGATAAAGCTGCCGCAGAGGAAGAAATTCCTGTCGGAGCGATTGCGGTTTTGAATGGTGAAGTTATAGCCTCGGAACATAACCGTATGGAACAACTGCATGATGCTACTGCTCATGCGGAGATATTGCTTTTGCGAAAAGTGGGCAGTCTGCTTGGCGACTGGCGTATGTCTGAAGTTACAGTTTATGTTACCAAAGAACCTTGTGTCATGTGCGGCGGAGCCATGGTCAATGCACATTTGAAAAAAGTTGTGTACGGTCTCCGTGATCCCCGTTCAGGAGCGGATACTTTGAATTTGCTCCGCAATCCGGCTTTACTTTATCAGGTTCAGAGTACAGGCGGTATTCTGGAGGAGGAATGCAAGAAGCAGTTTCAGGCTTTTTTTATCCGCCGCCGCAAAGAAGGAACCCGTAAACAATAGAGTTCGCGTTATATTTTTCCGGTAATTAGTTGAAAAAAAAATTGTTTTCTGCTTGACAAATCGTTATTTCTGTATTAATTTTATGACAGGTACGACGTTATATGTTATATAAAGAGAGACTTTTATGAAAAAAACTTGCCGGAAAAAATCAAGTCAGTCAGGATCATCAATGCTTGAAACATTGATAGCATTGATTATGCTTTGTCTGCTTTTTTTCGGAGCCATGCAGATTTTCCAATGGGCGTTTGCCAGAATGTTCTGCGATTATTCTTCATTTTATGCCGCCAAAGCATTCAGTCTGGGGTATGCGTACCGTACTATCAGCAAAGCGGCAAGAGTTGCGGCAATTCCGATTTCCGGACCGGACAAATACGGTTTGCTGAAATTGCCCCGTAAAGAATTGACCAACCGTCTGCGTCTTTATATGTCGACCGGAAATGCGGGAGTCAATTTTGATTATTGGGACGGCAGCGGCAAAGATCCCGACCTGCGGGTGTCATACAGCGAATATCCTGAATTAAAACAGATAAGGACTAAAGTTACGTTGCATAATGCTCCGTATATCAGTAAAGGATTCAATAATTTCCTGCATATAACAAACAAGCCTGTCAATCCGTACGGCAGTACATACATGGTAAATCATTGTGCGGGGTGGACAGAATGAAAAAAATACGGAAAAATTCAGGGCAGGTTTTGCTGATGGGATTGGTGATGATACTGATCCTGCTGTTTGCCATATTCTTTTTCTTTGATATTCATAATGTCATCCGCGGCAAAATGAAATTGGAAACTGCTGAGCAGGCTGCCGCACTTGCCGCTGCCAGATGGCAGGCAGAATCATTGAATCTTGTTGGTGAAATAAATTTGCTGATAGCAACAGAAAATGTTTTGCTGAGCGAAAATATTACAGTACCTGATACTGATATTTTCAAGGATAATGCTGAAGATGGTGAAGATATTCTGGAAAATAAAAAATATGCACGAGGTCATGCCAGAGTGCTTGCATTGAATGAAATGCAGAGCCGCATTACCTTCATCGGGCCGCTGCTTGCACTTGCCGCCGCCCAGCAGACCGCCAAAAACAACGGTATCAATCCGGTCAAAGAATCCGGAGATCATGATGATCCGAGAAATGTAGCGGATGATTTTGAACAATATCAGAGACGTCTCAATTCTGATAACAATATCTATACTTCCGGCAATAATCTCAATATCAACGGCTACGCATGGAGGGAGCCATACAAAATTCTGATCCGTGAAATTCAGTCAAACGGTATAGCCGTCCGTCCCAACGCCATGGTCGTCGGTATTGAAGGATTGCAGCCTGCATTTCTGGGAGATGCTTCACTTTATTCTGCAATCATTGCGTGTTCCAAAGGCTATCCTGCATGGTGTCATTGGCGGCTGCGTCAACTGATAAAAGAAGATGATTCATTTTTCGAAAACTGGCCGCCGATGCCTGATTTTTCTTTTATCAGATTTTCCCAGCAGAGTGAAATATATCCGCTTGAACTTGAACTGCGGACGGATTTAACTTCTGAATATGAAAATTTTCAGCTTTACGGTACAAATTTCGGCAAGGATTTAATGGGGTTGAATGAGGCAATGCGTTACCGCAGCCGTTTTTATCATTACAACCACCGCTGGCATCCGAACGAACGTACCTATACCGGTCCTGAAGTTGATCGGCACAGTCCGTGGCGGCGGGGGATTTTTCTCCGCAAAAATATCAAACCTGCCGTTTTGTACGGCGGAGCAGTTGCATATGCTGAATGCGTGGAGCATATTCCCGGAGTAATGCAATTCAAGAGTTCATACAATCAGACACAGGCGAAAAATTTATTTGCCGGGAAAGCCCACTTGGAGACAGAAAAAAGTCTGGTCAAAGAATTTAAAACATCGAAAGTTCAGGTTGGCGGCAATTACAGTGTTGATTTGCAGAATTCCGGCTGTGTAGCCAAGCCTATTGGTGAATTTTCACCTCCTGCAAGTCTGCGTGATGCTTCCGGAGATGCTTATGACAGTACCAATCCGGTTACGATTCCGCTTGTTCTGCCGGTTTTCAACAAAGTCAATCTGATTCCGGGGTCGTTGCAGAAAGTCCGTATTTTTTCTTTCAAATGGCCGCCGGTTGAACAGTTTGTTGTCGCTCTTAAAGACTGGCTGGACAAAGGAAATTCTATTTATGATGAAAACTTTGTAACTCCTGATGGCACGAATTATATGCTTGAAGCACTCCGTCTGCTCGGCACAAAAGAATTCCGCAAAAAAGGGTACAATCATGATTTCAAAGCGGAAAATCTGACCGGAGCCGAACTTATAAAACTTTTTGACCGTGAAACACGCCTTTATGATCCGGTAAAAAATCCGCAAGGCCCCGGCTGGCTGCAGCAGCCGATGCTTCATTACGGCAGAAATTATAAATTGCCGAAAGATGCTACTGAAATGAACCTTTATTATTATACTGCAGAGATTGCCAATGAGCTGAATAAAAAAATTGAAGAGAAAATGAAGGAAAATCCGAATTATCAGGAGGCAAAATACATAGTTCCTCCTGAAGATGAAACATGGCTGTTTTATAACGGTCAGTATATCCGTATGAAGGGAAATACTTTCTTTGATAATATGGAAAAAGACCCATATGACGGATGCGGTGTCATCCCCTGCCGCTGCGGACAGGTCCCGTGCCAGTGCAAAGGCGGCATCTCATCCGGTACAAATACAGGCCCTGCGAGGTTATAATGAAAAAGAGAAATAAACAATCGGGGCAGGCACTGATGGAACTTCTGGTTCTGCTGCTGTCTTTTGTGATCTGTTTTCTCGGATTGCTTCTGATTATGGGTTTTTCTATCGCCAACATTGAAATTCTGTCTGATGCCAAATTCAACGCGGAAAAATCTGCCCAGAATGTCACTTTCGGAAGTGACGGCAAGGATATACACAAATGGAAATATACTTTTTATGAAGCAATTTCAGAATATATTCCCTTTCTGCCGCTGGATGAACCGGGAGGCTTACAGAACAACCTTGACAGTTTCAATAAAGAGTTCAATAATGAATTGTATTCAAATCATGACGACAAATATGCTTTTAATGATTTTAGTGTTATTGCTCCTGTCATTGCCAATAATTTCCCCAATGATACACCGTCATTTTCATATCAGGCCGCCAATCTGCATGAGGGAAAATCCAATGAGTTTTATGACGAAAACAATGCATTGCTGACCGATCACAGATATTTCAAACGCCAGCAGATATATGAAGCATTTGAAAAAATCATCGGTACAAAATTGAAAGATATCGACCTCGAAAACAATTATTCCAATACAGTTTATTTTCCTGCAATGAAAGTTCTTGAAAGCGGTTCGAAAGAATAGCGGTATTTACCACTGTGTAATCTGACAACAAAAATTTTTTTGTAACGCTCTATTCCCTTTGAGGGGAGATAATGAAATTAATTTTTTGAGAAAAAATTGAGGGGTTTGGGGTA
>JAFVUZ010000150.1 GCA_017502435.1 Lentisphaeria bacterium | reverse complement strand
ATTATTTGTAATAAACAAATTGTAATTGCTTTTATTGGGATAATAAAAGCAATTACGGTAAAAGTTTTTGGAAAATGGGGTGTGGGGAAAAGAACCTTTTTTCAAAAAGGTTTTTTCCCCACAAAACAGTTTTGCAACAGCCCTCAAAAAATTGTTTGTGTTATTCAAAATTCGGAGAATCTGCCGCCGCTTTGGGAGGTTCGGCAGGAGTATTGCCGTTACGCTGAACGATTCCTGCTTCAACCAGCTGATTGATCAGATTTTCCATGGCTCCGAAAGCATTCAGAAATGCCTGCTGGCTCATGCAGATTTCGCCGCATTTTTCACGCTGGTTATTGATGTTGTTGAAAAAAGACATCTGGATAACGCCCTCAACCATTTTGACAGCAGCCATGCCGTCCACAAAAATTCTGTCATTTTTAGTCATAATAAAACCTTTCCTTTGTAAAATTTCAAGGTTAATATACCTGACATACCATAAAAAGCAAATTATTTCTTCAAGTTTTGCGAAAAACATTGCATTTTTGTTTAAAAAACCTTGATTTTCAACCATTTTGCAGTATATTAACGAAAAAGTTTTTTGTCTTATTATATAAAATCAACAGGAGAAAAAAATGAAAACTTACAAATTGGCTGTTATCCCCGGTGACGGTACCGGTCCCGAAGTCGTCGCAGAAGGTCTCAAAGTTTTGCGTGCCGCCGCAAAAAAATTCGGTTTTGAAGTAGAAACTACCGAATTCCCCTGGGGCGGTGAACACTATCTTGCAACCGGCGAAATCCTTCCCGCCGACGCCGCTGAACAGCTCAAAAAATTCGACGCAGTCTTCCTCGGTGCCATCGGTAATCCCAAAGTCAAACCCGGCATCCTCGAAAAAGGCATCCTCCTCAAACTCCGTTTCGAACTCGATCAGTACATCAACCTCCGTCCGGTAAAACTTTATCCCGGAGTTGAAACTCCCCTCGCAAATAAATCTATCGAAGATATCGATTATGTCGTCGTCCGTGAAAATACCGGCGGTATCTATACCGGTATCGGCGGCAACAGCCAGCAGGGAACCAAAGATGAAGTCGCCATTCAGTCAATGGTTTACAATTATTCTCAGGTCGAACGCTGCTGCCGTTTCGCTTTTGAAGAAGCCCGCAAACGCCACAGCAAAGAAAATCCCTGGAGAGGTCTCTCCGATGAGGACAAAAAAGCAGGCTATATCGCTCAGGTCACTCTCTGCGGCAAAACCAACGTTCTCACCTATGTTTTCGGCCTCTGGGAACGCGTTTTCTATGAAGTCGCCAAAGATTATCCCGATGTCAAAACCGCTTACTGCCACGTTGACGCAACCTGTATGTGGATGGTCAAAAATCCCGAATGGTTCGACGTTATTGTCACCTGCAATATTTTCGGTGACATCATCACCGACCTCGGTGCAATGACTCAGGGTGGTATGGGTATCGCTGCCGGCGGCAACATCAACCCCAATGGTGTCAGTATGTTTGAACCAATCGGCGGTTCTGCTCCCAAATATACCGGCATGAACGTCATCAACCCGCTCGCAGCAGTCGGTGCAGCAGGTATGATGCTTGACTTCCTCGGTGAACGTGAAGCCGCCAAAGCCATCGAAAACAGTGTTATGTTCGTTACCGGACAGAAACTCAAATCAATGGCCGCAGGCAAAATGGGTTACTCAACCACCGAAGTCGGCGATCTCGTTGTAGAAAATTTGTAAGCGGCTTTTTTAAGCACGCTTTTTCCCGGACTTTTCACCTGTTTTTCAGGCGAAAAGTCCGTTTGTCTCAAAAATCAATAAATCAATGAGTGTGAAAAATGAGCAATAATGAAATGCCGAAGGCTTACGAGCCGGGCAATATCGAAAAAAAATGGTATCCCCTCTGGGAAGAACGCAAGTATTTTCACGGCAGTGCAAACAAGGATAAAAAACCTTACTCTATCGTCATTCCGCCGCCCAATGTCACCGGTATTCTGACTCTCGGTCATGTCCTTAACAATACCCTGCAGGATATCCTCTGCCGTTATCACCGCATGAAGGGTTACGAAGTCAGCTGGTTCCCCGGTACCGATCATGCCGGTATCGCCACTGAAGCCAGAGTCGAAAAATTCCTCCGCAAAGAGGAAAATACCGGCCGCGACATTCTCGGACGTGACGAATTTATCCGCCGTGTGTGGGAATGGAAGGAAAAATACGGCGGCACTATTATCAAACAGCTCCGCACCCTCGGTTCGTCATGTGACTGGGAAAAAGAACGTTTCACTATGGATGCAGGTTTGAGTGATGCCGTTCAGAAAGTTTTTATCGAACTTTACAACAAAGGTTATATTTACCGCGGCCAGCGTATGATCAACTGGTGCCCCGTCGCAAAAAGTGCTCTCTCTGACGAAGAAGTCATTTATCGTGACGTTCCCGGCAAGTTCTACCATTTCAAATATCCTCTGAGCGACGGTTCAGGCTTCCTCGTTGTCGCTACCACCCGTCCGGAAACCATGTTCGGCGATACCGCTGTTGCAGTCAATCCCGAAGATGAACGTTACAAACATCTCATCGGCAAAACTGTCGATCTGCCGCTCTGCAACCGTCCCATTCCGATCGTCGGCGATCAGCACGCAGACCCGACCAAAGGCTCAGGTTGTGTCAAAATCACTCCCGCTCACGACCCCAACGACTTTGAAGTCGGCAAACGTCACAATCTGGCAATTATCAACATCATGAATCCTGATGCCAGTCTGAATGACAAATGTCCGGCTGAATTTGTCGGTCTCGACCGTTTTGAAGCCCGTGAACTTACCGTCAAACGCATGGACGAAGCAGGTCTGCTTATCAAAATCGAAGACATCACTCACGCTGTCGGTTATTCTGAACGCGGCGAAGTTCCGATCGAAACTCTTGTCAGCTATCAGTGGTTCTGCAATATGAAGGAACTTGCCAAACCCGCCATGGAAGCAGTTTCTTCCGGCAAAATCAAATTCTATCCCGAACGCTGGACAAAAACTTATTTCCACTGGATGGAAAACATTCAGGACTGGTGTATTTCCCGTCAGATATGGTGGGGACACCGTATCCCCGCATGGTACAACCGCGACAATAACGACGAAATTTACGTCGGCCCCGGCAAGCCCGATAAACCCGGCCGCTGGGAGCAGGAAGAAGACGTTCTTGATACATGGTTCAGTTCATGGCTCTGGCCCTTCTCAATCATGGGATGGCCCGAAAAGACTGCTGATTTGGAATATTTCTATCCCACAGCAACATTGGTCACCGGACCGGATATCATCTTTTTCTGGGTTGCCCGTATGATTATGGCAGGTTGTGAATTTATGAAGGAAATCCCCTTCAAAAACGTCTATTTCACCAGTATCATCCGTGACGAACAGGGCCGCAAACTCTCAAAATCTCTCGGTAACTCTCCCGACCCGCTGGATGTTATTGACCAGTACGGTGCAGATGCTTTGCGTTTCTCAATCATCTATATTGCACCTGTCGGTATGGACATCAAGTACAGCAATGAAAAATGCGAAATCGGTCGTAACTTCGCCAACAAACTCTGGAACGCCTGCCGTTTCCGCAGAATGCAGGGCGATGCGACTGCAACGTTCAAAGCACTTGACGCTGAAACTCTTGCAAATCTTTCCGGTGATGAAAAATGGATGCTCGGTAAACTTGACAACCTTGTCAATTCCGTTCAGACTTATCTCAAAGATTTCCAATTCCACAGTGCAACTCATGACATTTATGAACTGGTCTGGAGCGAATTCTGCGACTGGTTCATTGAAGCCGAAAAACAGCCGCTCCGCAAAGGCGGTGCCGATAAAGAACGTGCAATGAAAGTTCTGGATTATGCACTTTACCGTATTCTGCGTGTGCTTCATCCCTTCATGCCCTTTATCACTGAAGAACTTGCACATCAGATGGGATTCCTCGGTGAAGAAGAAAGCATTATGTATGCCGACTTCCCCGAAAGCGACGGACTTTTTGATGCCAATCGTGAAGCAATTCTGCTCGCTGACGGCAAATTTGACCTTGTCCGTGCCGGACGTGCACTCAAGACAAATTACAATCTCGCAGACGGCAGAAAGGTCAATTTCCACCTCAAAGCCGCCGATGATGCCAACCTTGCTTATTTGCAATCAAATGCCGACTCACTCATTCACTTGCTGAATGCCGCTGATGTCACCATATCCCTCGCAGATTATGACAGTGCCGCCAATGGTGCAGCTCCGTCACAGCTCTGCGACCTCGGCACCATCTATCTGCCGCTTGCAGGTCTTATCGATGTCGCTGAAGAAAAAGCAAAACTCGAAAAGCAGAAAGCTGAACTTGAAAAATGGATCGCCGGCACCAAAGCCAAGCTCAGTAACGAAAAATTCGTTTCTAAAGCTCCTGCCCAGGTCGTCGCCGATACTCGTTCTGCCCTCGCTCAAAATGAGGAAAAACTCGAACGTACTCTCAGCTTGCTGAAAGACCTCGGATAATTACATTCTGAATGAAAGGACTGTTGCAAAACTGTTTTGTGGGGAAAAAACCTTTTTGAAAAAAGGTTCTTTTCCCCACACCCCATTTTCCAAAAACTTTTACCGTAATTGCTTTTATTATCCTAATAAAAGCAATTACAATTTGTTTATTACAAATAATTTAAAATATATTTT
>JAFVUZ010000149.1 GCA_017502435.1 Lentisphaeria bacterium | reverse complement strand
TGTTCCCAATACGGGGAGATATCTGTATCTTGTGTTTTTTTGCAGGGGCTTACGCCGCCCCTGCACCCGGCGCCGGGTACGACCCGGAGCGATGTGACGCTGGCGCGTGAGTGTCAGCGGCTGGGTGCGTCAGGCTGTTTTTTGGCGAAATTTTCGTTTCGTCCTCCCGCTTTTTTGCGGAATGACGAAACAAATCTTTCGCCAGACTTCGCCATAATTGGGGTATTGCCGTGTTTTGTTTACGCAAAACACTATACCCCAAACCCCTCAATTTTTTTCTCAAAAAATTAATTTCATTATCTCCCCTCAAAGGGAACAGAACGTTTGAAAAAAAGTAAGGGGGGCGTGGAAGGCACAAGCAGCCCCATTGCAATAAAAAATCAGTCTGCGTTTATCTCATAGCCATTTTAATTTAAAAATTTAAAAAAGACAAATATATTATGCTCAAAATTAATCAATATGCAGCAGGGCTGTATCAACTTTCTTTCAGAACACCTTCTCCATTAAAAGACGGTATAAAATCGCCGCTTGCAGATTCACTGTCCTGCAAAAATCCATCCTCTATCCCGGATTCAAAAAGATAATCCTGAACTTCCTCATACTCTTCATCACTGAGTGTCCGCTGCAACTCCGGAAATTCTGCAACTTTACCGCACGGTGTATATTGCCGCATCAAACTGAAAAGAACCTCCCCGCTTTTGAAACGGCGTGCCACATAGTCAATGACTTTTTTACTGTTTTCAAGATGCCCCGGCAATATCAAATGACGGATAACAACACCGGAAATCAAAATTCCATCATCATCAATTACATACGGCCCGCGTTGACGGAACATTTCATCTATTGCTTCGCAGGCAGATTCAAAATAATGCGGTGCATGACTGAACCTGATTGCCAAATCATTTTCAGCATATTTCAAGTCCGGCAGATAAATCTGAACCTTGTTTTCAAAACGCTTCAAATTTGCCGCACTGTCATACCCGTTGGTATTGAAAACAACCGGAACCGGAAGTTCAATATTCTCAAGACTTTTTAAAATCCCTTCAGTAAAATGCGACGGAGTAACAAAATTTATATTGTGTGCCCCCTGCCCGATCAGCTCAAAATAAATCTCCCGCAAACGCTCAACTGTTATCTCAAAACCTTTGCTGCAGCTCGAAATATCATAGTTCTGACAATAAACACAACGTAAATTACAGCCGCTGAAAAAAACAGTCCCCGAACCATTCGTCCCGCTGATACACGGTTCTTCCCAATGATGCAGAGCGGCACGGGCAATGCGGACAGTTTCAGTTTCCCCGCAGAAAGATTTGCCGGAACTGCGGTCAATGCCGCAATTTCTGGCACAACAAAAACAACGATTTGTCATAAATAATCAAAAAAAACTTTCATTTTCAATAATTCAATGTATATTATCATATAATATTACTTAAAATCGGCAAATTTCAAGGAGATAATTTTCAAGATATGGATTTTTTTGATGAACTTATCGCTCAACTGAAAAAAGAGGCCGGCAAAAAAAACTCTTTTGCCGCAGATCCCAACGTCTGGGAAAACTTTATCAATCCCAACAGCAAAAAAACAACTGAACCTGCCACTCACAGTGTTGCTGTTTCTCCTGCAATGGAGCAAACAGCTCCAAATCCTGTATCTGCATTTGACTTTGATGCCATGACCAAAAATATTCTCGAATGCCGCAGCTGCCCGCTGGCAAAAGTTCGTAAAAATCCCGCCGTAAGTTACGGCAGTCGCAATGCAAAACTGATGATCGTAATCGAAAATCCCTCTCTGCTGGATGATGAGGAAAACCGTATCTTTTCCGGAGAAGTCGGCACCCTGCTGGACAAAATGCTGCTGGCTATGGGGCTGAAACGCGAAGATACTTATATTACCTCAATAGTCAAATGCCGCACTCCAGGCAACCGTCCGGTAACCGAAGATGAACTCAAAAGCTGCCGTGAACGCTTCTTTGATAATGAAGTTTCTGCTGTAAGACCGGAATGTATTCTGGCATTCGGAGCAGGCTTTGCAAAAAATATTCTGCACCGTGAAGGTACTATTTCCAACCTCCGCGGCAGTTTTGATTCTTATGACGGAATCCCCGTCATGTCCACCTTCAACCCTGCGTATCTCCTGCGGCAGCCGTCAGCCAAAAAAACCGTCTGGGGGGACTTGCAAATGGTAATGAAAGCCCTCGGTTTGAAGTAATTGCAGGAGAAATCAATCCTGCAATTACTTGTATTACACAAATTTCAGAATTTGAAAACATCCGTACTCTTTTTGCCGGCAAGTGTCCCTGCAAGATAGAGCGTCGCTCCCAGAAAAAGCATCGTCCATACACCGAATGCACAGGCAATAGCAGGCCCGCTGCCAAGAAACTGTGACAACTCAAAAAGTGCTTTGGTAATAGGATAATATGCACTCTTTTGAGCAAGTATCAAAGAGTCTGAAACCTCAAGCATTGAGAAACTGAACGCAAACAATCCGCCAATAAGCAAATGTGCCCCGATGATCGGAAACGTTATCTTCAAAAATGTTTTGCGTTCAGACGCACCAAGATTGCGGGCGGCAAATTCCAAATCGTCCGGAGTCTGCTGAAGCCCGCTGGATGCACTGCGGATAACATATGGAATACGCCGTATCGCATAAGCCACGCCCAGCAGCAGAATCGGATTGCCGGTCGGATTGAAAAAATCTTTTGCCCAGTCAAGTTTGGTCGCCATCCCGATATAACCGAAAGCAATAACAATTCCCGGCACCGACAGCGGCAGCATACACAGAATATCTGCCAGAACTCCGAATTTCAAACGCCACTTATGCTGTATCAATGCACCGGAAAGTCCGAGTATCACAGCAATTACCGTGGCCAGCAGAGCATAACGCAGACTGTTCACGATGCTGGGAATAACCATCGGATTGGAGAGTGCCTCCTCAAAATGTATCAGCGTGAAAACTCTCGGCAGAATTGTTTGATAATATTCCTGACTGAACGCACAGCAAAGCAGCATTATATGCGGCAGCAGACTTATAATCGCGAGCACAGCAAAAGCAGTAAAAGGCAGATACGCTTTAAATCCGCCAAGATTGAATGAACTCCCCTGCCTTGAACCTTTGGAAGTTGCGGCATTGGCAGTACGGAGCATCTGTTTGGCAATCAGATACAAAACTGTTGAGAAAAAAAGCATCACTGCCACCTGAGCATACGGCAGAGGATTGCTTTCGATCTCATTCATGCCGTTGAAAATCTGAACCGGTGTTGTGCGGGTGAATCCAAACATCAGCGGCGTTCCAAGTTCAGTGAAACTCCAGATAAGAATAATACTGCAGCCGGCAAAAAGTCCGTTTTTGACCAGCGGCAGAGTCACCTTGAAAAAAGTTTTCAGTTTATTCGCACCGAGCAGATGTGCCGCCTCCGCCATCGATGGATCGATCGCATTCAGCGAAGCCACCAGATTCAAATAAAGAATCGGATACAAATGCAGTGCTTCGATTATCGCCACGGCAACAAGTTTGTTTTCTCCGTCAAAAAAGGCAATCGGGGCAAGACCCGCCGCACGCAGAATGGTATTCACCACACCGTAATGACCGAGAAACTGCTGAATGCCCAACGCTCCGACAAATGGCGGCAGAATCATCGGCAGCAGCATGAAAAATGAAACCGCTTTTTTACCCGGGAAATCGTATTTATTGAAAAGCAACGCAAAAGGAAATGACAGCAATATAGTGAAAAATGTAGTCAAAACAGCAATTTTCAGCGAATTTATCAATCCTTCACAGGTGACCGGATTGCGGAAAACCTCCGAAATGAGCGACCAATGAAGTCCTTCACGGATAACCAGATAGATCGGCAGCAGCAGAAAAACACTCAAAAATGCAATGAGTAATGCAAATGCCGAATAATGAAAAATATTTGTAAAATTGAATATCTTTTTCATGTTCAAAGTCCTCTCCTTGCAAGTTCTGCCGCAGTGCGGTAATTTTTAATGGCTTCAGCACTCCAGTTCCTGCGTACAGCTGCGACATCGACGGCACTGTGATTGGCTGAAACCCGAAGCTGATTTGAAGCCTTTTTCGCATCGGAATAAGGTACTATCATACGGTGAAAAGCCGCCGATGCCTGCGGAACTTTTTCATAACCTCCGGCCTCAAGGATGGCTTTGTGAGCCTCCCGCATTTCCTCAATGACATCCAGCATAGTGGTACGGATGAGAATGCGGATCAAATTGAAATAAGGGCCTGTCCAACGGCCGTTGTAATAAACATTCTGACTGCTGACATAGGGATTGTATGACCCTTCAGAAAGAAGTTTTCTGTCGGCTTTTTCGTAAATATCACGGCGGATCGGCGGACGGAGCAGAGCATATTTACGGGGGCCTCCGGCAACTCCGGGGCGGTGGTTCCAGAGTTTCTGGCCCTCCTCTGAAAGACAGAAATCTATAAAATCACACGCCTGTTTGCGGTTGGGTGCCCCACGCAGCAGCTGCACCGGGTCGGCACTGACGAAACTGCCGCCTTTGGGAGTGATATAGCGGATTTTCGCTTTATTTTCAGGCGACATCGCAGCGGTGAACTGCTGTTCAGCGAGAGTATAAAAGTCGATTGCCATACCGATTGCACCGTTTCCGGCAGCAACTTCACGGGTAACTTTGCCGGCACTGTCTGTAACTGCACGGGAGTTGGCAACGATACGTCGGACGAGGTCAAATCCTTCGGCGAAACCGATTTCAAGGCCTTTTTCAGCACCGTATTTATTGACGGCCTGATACATTTTGGCTTGCAGAATTGATTCAAAACATTTGGTGACAGAACCTGATTTTGAGGGGTCCGCAACGACGACTTTACCGAAAAATTCTTTGCGTCCCATATCATCCCATGAAATTATATCCGCAGGAGCAACTCCGCATTCTGCAACCGCATCAGGATTTATGCAAATGCCGAAACTTGAAAGACATACGCCGTAATAAAGTCCGTTTTTATCATAAAATATCTCACCTGCAAAAGCAGGAGGAATGACTTTATCACTGAAATATTCGGGGTGACGTTTGGCAACTTCCGCATCTGAAGCATAGCCGTTTTGAGCCATTCGTGCCTGGTCAAATGTGCCGCCGCCGAAAAAGAGGTCAATTCCGATACCCACATTTGACTCAAGAAACATTTTGCGGGCATTTTTTGCCTCTGCGGGAGCATTTGCAGGCTGATTGCGGGTAAATGCACTGCGAACTATATTGTTCCATTCCAGCCCCTTTGATTCATAATAACGGCGGAATTCTGATTCAAAACGGTCGGAAATATAACGGATAATATCGCTGGTGCCGCCCATATTGCGGTAATCGATTTTGATACTGCGGTTGTATTTTTTGAAATAATATTCCCTGAAAGCGTGTTCAAACTCGCTTTTAATGGAGTCAACGTGCGGAGTCACAACGACCAGAGTATCCTCCGATTCCGCCGCATCTGCAGCATCCGGAGCCTCACGGAGAACAAAAGGCACGAGCAGCAGTACAAGAAATATTCCAAGTGCAAAAAATGTCTTCTTCATGATCTTTTCAACACCATTGTATGTTCCGGATTAACAAAAAGAGTACGTTCAGAACCATTTGCATCATCAATGTTCAAAGTTGAACGCACTCCGGTCTTCTGTCCTGCACAATCAAAAAGGTATTCCGTATGATCGCCCATGAAAGTTTTTTCCTCAAGCACTCCTGTAATAGAATTTTGAGTATCATTTTCTCCCTGAACCAGCGAAAAATGTTCCTCGCGGACTGCGGCAGTAACTTTTTCACCGACATTAAATTCAGTTTGACCGACAGGAGACTGCCATTTGAAATTTTTGCCGGAAACAGTATAAAACGCATCGCCTTTGGCTGTGATTTCTGCATCAAAAAAGTTTATGGAACCCAGAAATTCAGCAGTAAATGCCGAAGTCGGATGAAAATACAACTCCTGCGGAGTTCCGCACTGCACGATCCGGCCATCCTGCATAATGCCGATACGGTCGGCAATCGACAACGCTTCAGTACGGTCATGAGTGACGTAAATGGCTGAAACTTTACGGGCTTTGAGAATGCGGCGGATCTCCAGACGCATAGTGTCACGGAGTTTGCTGTCAAGATTGGAGAGCGGTTCATCCAGCAGCAGCAGATCAGGACGCACTGCAAGAGCCCTTGCCAGAGCAACACGCTGCTGCTGACCGCCGGAAAGTTCAGTAGTCAGACGTTTTTCATACCCCTCAAGCTGAACCAGCTGCAGCAGTTGTCTGACCTCTTCTGCGATTTGATCTTTCGGCATTTTGACCATTTTCATACCGAAAGCGATATTTTCAAAAACGTTGAGGTGCGGCCAGAGAGCATAATTCTGAAAAACCATACTCATACGGCGTTTTTCAGGAGGAAGATCATTTATTTTTTCGCCGCGGAGCAGACAGTCTCCGCTGTCCTCTTTCAGTAAACCTGCAATGATACGGAGCAGAGTTGACTTGCCGCAGCCGGACGGACCGAGGAGAAAAAATATCTCATTTTCAGCAATATCCAGATCGAACGGACGCAGAACTGTTTTTCCCTGTTGATAGGATTTTTTGATCTGCCGGACAGCAAGAAGAGAAGTGGACATTTCAGAACCCATTGTAATGAATTTTATTGATATTGAAACGGGTTTCCGGGGCTTTTGTTTCAGCCTTGAAACCCAGAGCTATTACAGCGACCGGAATAATATTTTCAGGAAGTGAAAAATATCTGCTTATGCCTTCAATACGGTCACGTCGGGGATGAACACCGAGCCAGCAGCTGCCGATGTTGCGGGATTCAGCTGACAAAAGCAGATTTTCAATGGCGGCACTGACATCCTGAAGCATATATGATTCAGAGTTGTCATGTGCATTTTTTATATCGCCGCAAACCACTACGCCGCAGGCGGCATCCTGCAGCAGCCCGCCGTGAGGGAGAAAAGAGGAGACATCTGCGAGCATTTTTTTGTCATTGATAACGATAAATTCCCACGGATCTCTACGCATGGCGGACGGACCGGACATGGCATCTTCGAGAATGGAAGTCATGACTTCCTGCGGAATAGGTTCAGCAGTAAATTTGCGAATACTGCGACGGGATTTGAAAATATTCATAAAATTACACCTTGTTTTTATTTTCAGGAATGAAATGGTCAAGCAGTTTCAATTTATCGGGAGTACGCAGTTTATCCAGAATTTTGAGTTCCAGCTGACGTACACGTTCACGGGTAAGATTGTATTTGACGCTCAATGCAGTAAAGGGAGTCGGTTTATGCCCGAAAAGCCCGAAGCGGGAAATGATTATCTCCTGTTCACGTTCAGTGAGAGTTTTCAAAAGTTTATAAAGAGTTTTATAAGTTTCTCCGCGGTCAAAATCAGTAAAATCATTACTTACAGTTCTATCTTCAAGAGTATCTTCAAGCGAAAATTTTTCATCTTTGTTTCCAATCGAAGCCTGCAGAGAAACCGCCTGGCGGGCCATACAGCGGACGGCATTGACTTTGGCAGTTGACAACTCAAGAACTTCCGCAATTTCCTCAGATTCAGGCTCCCGTCCGAGCGTCTGCAGCAGACGCTGTTCGGTATTGTTTATTTTACTGATAAGCGACAGCATATGAGCGGGGATGCGGATGGTTCTGGATTGAGCGGCGATACAGTGGATCATATTCTGTTTGATCCACCATACGGCATAAGTGCTGAATTTATGTCCGAGGTGCGGATCAAATTTATCCACCGCCCGCATCAAACCCATATTGCCTTCCTGAACGATGTCATTGAAGGGAACGCCGCGGTTGCGGAATTTCTGAGCGACACTTATTACGAGCCGGAGATGATTCTGCAGAATTTCATGTTTCAGCACAGTCAACTGATGATTTGTACTGAATAATGCTGAAATATGCAAATCAAGCATATCATCCGGAATAAGAAATTTCTCTGTCAGCAGTTTACGCTGTTCCGCAGTGTAATTCTTTATAATTACAGCAAGATTTTTACTGCCGCTTGAATTATTGCAGTCCCACAGCAGCAGATAATCGGAAATATGATTGAAAAAAAGTTCCAGATAATCATAATTTATTTTGACGGCACAGCATTCATTGATAAGTTCGAGACGTATTCTTGCTCCGTCAGCTCCAAAATAATTTTTCTGCAATTCAGCAAAACGGTCAGCAACAGTCTTTTGCCATGAAATGAAAAATTTATCACCGGTATCGATCCGGTGCAGAGACGAATTGAAAAAAACATCCTCTTTGTTAAGTTTTGCCTCTCCGGAAATATCATTCAGAACATTTATAAAATCAGTCACCGCAGGAGCAAAAGAAAAAAGCTGTTCCCGGAAAATATCCATTGTCTCATCAAACTGACGGATAAGATCCTCCTTGTCTGCATGACTTGGGACTTCAATTTTTTTGATATCTTTAAGATAACTGAAAAATGATTCATCAAGGTCATTTGAATACCCGAATCCCACCGGCATATTTTTGCCGTAGGGAGAAACAGTTTCAGTTTTCTGATTATCTTTTTTCTGCATAATACCGGTCAATTATTTTCTTATTATAAAAATAAACAAAATTGTACAGATAAAAACATATCATAAAAATGTCAATTTGCCAATAAAAAAACGCTTTTTTATTGATTTTTTTGCCATACATACAATGTTTTTTTGTTATTTTTCTTGAAAAATCAATATAAATGACTATATTCTCAACATGATAAAAAAAGAGGTTTTATATGATTGTTTACAATGAGCCGTTTTTAAAAGAGAATGAAACATTGGTCTGCTGGGGCGACAGTTTGACTTCTGACAGAAATTCTTATGTCGGATTTCTGGCGGAAAGACTCCGCAGTAAAAACATAACTGTTATCAATGCAGGCCGTAAAGGCGATAAAACTCCGCTGGCACTGATGCGGCTGGAATCCGTTCTTTTCAAAAAAGAGTTTGACGCATTGTCAATCTTTCTCGGCGTAAATGATGCCATAATCGGACGCGGACGCTGGGCGGATGAACCTTTTATCGCTCCTGAAACTTACAGAGATAATCTGATATGGATGATTTCGCATATACGGACATTTCTCGGAGACAAAAAAATCTCCATTGTCATTCCCTATTCGCCGTTTGAAGCAGATGCATACGATGAATTCGGCGACTGCATACGTCCATACGCTCAAATGGCACGCGATGTCGCCGCAAAAATGCGTTGCCGCATAGTGCCGCTGGATATACGTTATGAAGAGTTCCGCAGCAAAAAAGGTCCCAAATCACAGCAGATTCTGACCGTTGACGGAGTCCATCCGACTGCCGAACTCGGAGAATTTACCGCTGAAGTCATGCTTGAAAGCTGGAAAATGGAGTGATTTTATGAATATTGAACTTAATGTCAAACAGCACGACCGTTTTCAACTTGAGTTCAAAATGGTCTATCCCATTCATCATGAACATAAAACAAGTGAATACAATGCTGACGTTTTCTTTTTTCTGCCCCGCAATCTGTCAGTAAATCCATATACTTTTACGAGTATGGAATTTTACAATGACTTTTCGGAATATATCCGCTTCAAAACTCCGATATTTCCGCTGTCTGCTCTGGTCGAACCCGACAATCCCGCAATCACCAAACTCAAAAATGCCATTCTGGGACTGCCCGGTGCAGAAAAAGAGTTCAACCAATGTCTCAAAATGTTCTGCTCCATCGTCAAAAGTTCCCTGCGTGACTGCTCCGCTGAAATCAAGAAAAATGATACTGCCGACCAGAAAAAACTCCTTATGGAATATCTGGAAAACGCTCAAAATGTGCTGAAAATTTTCCGTTCATTCAAAAAAGAACTTGCCAGAGAATCTGCCGAACTTGAACTTTTCGGACTTGCAGATGAATTTCTGAGCGTGACGTCCAACCGTTACGCCTATTCTCTCTGGAAATATTTCAAAAATAAATTCCCCGATGACGAGGAAATCAAAAACGCTCTGGTCAAAACCACTTTCAATGAAATCCAGCACCGCAAAATAAATAAATACCGTGCAGTGCCAGACCCTGACGGAGATAACTCAGAACTGCTTTACCGCGAAAGTGCCCTCAAAAAATCGCTTGCCAACATTCTTTTTCTCAATGTGGAAACCAGACGTGACGGCATCATGCTGGAAAATATTTTCATGGCACTTGCCGCGGCGGTGGCAATGATTTTTGTCACAGGGATAGCCTTTGCATGGCAGGGATTTTCACTGGAGGATTTCTCCGTTTCATTTTTCATCGTATGGGTCATTGCCTATATGTTCAAGGACAGAATCAAATCACAGCTGCAGCTCTATTTTCTCTCCAAACGCAGCCATTATTCTTACGATTTCAGACAGAAAATATTCGATGGCTACGGCAATGAGGTCGGCATTTTCCGTGAAGGTTTCCGCCACTGCGACGGCAAAGATATTGACAAAAAAATCGCAAAAGTACGCAACCGCACCATCGTCAGCAAAATGGAGAACGGTTCTCTGGAGGAAAACGTCCTCGTCTACCGCAAAAAAATTGAACTTAAAGGCAATGCCTGCAAAAATATTTTCCATGAATTCAACGTTGAAGGTGTCGTAAATATTTACCGTCTGAACGTCCGCCACTGGCTGAACAAAATGGATAACCCCATACGGCAGATCTGCTGTTCCGACGGTCAGAATATCAACCCTCTGGCGGCACACCGCGATTATCACGTCAATATCGTCGTACGCATCGGCGGCAAAGACTGCCGTGAACAATATATACGCTATCGCCTCGTCCTCTGCCGCAACGGGATACGCCGTCTGGAAAAATTCTGATTTTCCTGCGGCAAAGGCTCAAATTTTCAGCAATTAAAGTTCACCGAGACGGACGAACCAGAGAAGGTCTTTGGCCTGCGGATTTTTGTCCACATACAAATCAGCACTGCTCCAGAACATGAACATATTGCCTTTGTACTCCAGTATATCGTAGTAAACCATTCCATATGGGTCAACGACATGGAAAAGTTGTTCATATTTGCTCAAATCATCACCTTCTCCGCAAAGCACCAGCAAATTATTTCTGCCGTCACGGACGTAATTGGGCTCAACTCCTTTTTTGGAAACCGCAATATAAATCTGATTTCTGTATGAGAAAAGCTGCGGGCGGGTGGTATTGAAATCAACTCTGCCGACCGGACGGAAATTTTTGCCCATATCATCGGAAATATAAAAATCTTCATCATCCGCACCACGCAGAATTGCATAGATTTTTCCATTCAGAATTGCAGACTGAGCCTCATACTGGGCACTTTTGCGGATAATTCCGGCAAATTCCATCACATCACTGCCTTCTTTCATACGCATCAATGCCGGCCATGCCCAGGCCGCAGTTGCCAATGTGTAACGGTATCCGTCATCGTGGAGATGAAATTTATCTGACAATATCAAATCCTCTCCTGCTTCTCTCGCATTGAAGTCCGTACAGCCGTTCTCCTCAAGATACGCACGGAAAACTTCTCCGGTAAAATGTACCGCTTCTCCGTGAAACATTACTTTCAACGGCTTGAATTCGCTGAATTTGTCATTGACAATATCATAGTCGGTATAATAATGAGCTCTGCCATTGACTTCCAGCGTGATACGGACATATCCGCGGTAAATATCGGCAGTCTCGCCGAAATGAGTTTTTGCATTATACAGAACTTCATTTGTGGTATAATAAAAGCAGTTGGGGCAGAGAATTTTCTGTGCTCCGGCAGGACAGGAAGGTGTTCCGGTTTCAGCGATGATTCTGGTGACTGCCCGGTGCGGCTGGCAAACCGGAGTAATATTCATTGCCAGTACATCATGCGACTCTCCGTAATTTCTGCGGGATGCTGTATAAACAGTATAAAAAAGTCCCCGGTCAGGCGAAAAACAACTGTTGGAAGCCTCCGAATGGGTAAATGCCCATGTATCACTGACTGCAATTCTGTGCTCCAGAATTCTATGTGTCCATTCTGTATTATTCATTTTAGCGATCTCCTTTTAATTAATTATATTATTCTGCGACAGTGAGCGACATTCCGTCAACCAGAAGTTTGGCTCCCTGTTTCGGTTTGCGGTTCCAGTTGCCGAACCATACAAACGGGCGGATATATTTTGTACCTTTCCAGAATTTACCTCTTGAAGTTCCGGGAGTATCAAGTATTCCTTCGAGTACCGCAACACACTCTTTGCCCTCTCCTGCAGGCATCCAGCCTGATGCCAAATTATACAGCGGGGCCCCGTAGGGAGAATGCAGACGCATCGGAGTTCCGGCGGGATAATCTTTTTTCAAAGCACTTTTAAGTTCGATACGCAGATTACCGTCTCCGTTGTCAACGATTTTGGAGCAACTTGGAGCGAGGTCGAAGTTCGGAATATCGCTGAAATCTGCTTTGGTATTGAATGCAACAGAAAATCTCTTGAATCTCTCAAAATTATCTATCTTTTTGATTATAATAAATTTATCTCCTTTTTTGGCAGAAACGACTTCACTGCTGCTATTTTTGAGAACTGCAACATTACGGAAAGTCATACTGCGTTTTTTGGCATCATAGAGATAAAAACCGATATAACCGCTTGCGGGTAATTTTTCATCAAGTGTACGCAATGATACTTTGTAAGTATATTTTTTGCCGGGTTCAACAGAAATGTATTTTTTGTAAGTCAAAGCAGTCGGATATTTGCCGTACAGCACAAAACACGGTCCCTTGCCGCGGTCAAACTGCGGTGCAAATTCAACTTTGCCGCCCCAGTTTTCTTTTTTCTCACGCTCAACAATCAACTCCTGAGCATTGACACTCAAAATGCCGCACAATACAGCCGACGTTATAAATTTCTGCAAAAATTTTTTCACCTTTCATTCCTCCTTAAAATAAGTAATAATTACATAAAAAACCCGATAATATAACATATTTTGAAAAAAAATACAAATAAATTTCAATAATATATATCTGATTTTTGCTGTGCACTGAAAATAAAATCACTTTGGGGGCAGCACCCAGCGGGCAATACCTCCGAATGTCTGCCCGCAATAAGAACAAAAATTTTCGTAAATCCTCTATATTGAAACAATTACACAAAATTATTTTTGACAGCCGATAATTTTTTCACCGTCCCAAATGAATTTTTCGCCCCATACAGGGACATAAGCCTTGTGATTGATCTTTTTTAACTCTGCGACTTCATGACGGCCGACAGCAAACTGCCAACGCCAGACATTGATGTCATGGCCAAGTTCCTGCAAATGCCCGATAAAAGTCAATTCCGGATTCAATTTCTGAACGGCGTTGACGGGAGTCATACCACATCTCGGATGCAGGACATAGAGATCGATTTTTTCCGACTTTCTGTTTAAAAATTCATGACTGAAACAATCGCCGCTGGTGAAAAATACAAACTTTTTATCACCTGTAGGGCAGACAAATTCCATCGGCACAGTAAATTTTTTAAGTCTGTCATTGTGATCTGCTTCACCGCAATAAATCGTCACACCTTTAATATTATGAGTAAATTCAGCGGCTTTGGTGTAGCCGGGATTCGGGAAAAAGTTACTGATAACCGTTTTTTGAGCGGCACTGATTTTGCCAAGCAGCGGCATTGAATAATGGTCATTGTGATTATGAGTTACAGCAATAAAATCAAGAAAAGACGCAAGTTTATCTGCGTGCCGGTGATGAATATCAATACCGAAACAGACTTCAGGAGTTTTGATGACAAATCCCATATTGTAAAGATACCAGATTGCAGCAGTTCCGGGTTTTACTTGAGTTGCAGGAATATCTTTTACAAGCCGTTCGAGAGACTGATCATAATATTTGAGAACCGGATTTGCAGTTTTTGAGTTGGGGTTATTATCAAACTGATCGAACTCTTTTTGGGTGGTTTTATCAATTACATTCTGCATTGCATCCTGCATTTTTTCACGTTTTGCAATATCAGTTTCAAACTGCATATCTTTGAAATTGTATATTTCAACAGCCCTGCAAGAGAGGGAAATACAAGCAAGCATTGAATTTAAAAGATTTTTATTTTTCATATAAAATTCCTTCCCTGAAATTGATAACTCTGATAAAATACATTCCAAAATAAATAATTCAAGCATTTTGAATGATTATTTCTTCTTAAAATCATACGATATAAACAACAGTTGATTTTCAAACTCAATTAACTGCAAAAAAGTTCTGTTTTTGATTTTTTTGAACTTGCAAATTGCTTTTATGCCATTATAATATATAAAAATACATTTCAGGTGATTCAAATGAACAGATTTATTATTACCGGCGGAGCAGGCTTCATCGGCTCTGCAGCAGTGAGATACATTATAAGAAATACTGCAGATTCAGTATGTGTACTGGATAAATTGACCTACGCCGGAAATCTTGCCAATCTGAATGAAGTTTCAGACAGCAGCCGTTTTGCATTTGAAAAAACCGACATCTGCGACCGTGATGCACTTGACCGTATATTTGCACAATTCAGACCGACTCACATAATGCATCTTGCCGCAGAATCCCATGTTGACCGCTCCATTGATTCCCCGGCGGACTTTATACGGACCAATATCAACGGCACTTACACTCTGCTTGAAGCGGCACGGAAATATTATAATTCTCTCGACGATGAAGCAAAAAAAGTTTTCCGCTTCCATCATGTCTCGACCGATGAAGTTTACGGAGACTTAAAAGACCGTCAGGATTTTTTCCATGAAAATTCCCCGTACGCTCCCGGCTCGCCATACAGTGCCGCCAAAGCATCCGCCGACCATCTGGTGCGGGCATGGTACAAAACTTTCAGCCTGCCAACGCTGATAACTGTCTGTTCAAATAATTACGGGCCGTACCAATTCCCCGAAAAACTGATCCCTCTGACCATTCTGCACGCCATTTCCGGCATGGAACTGCCGATTTACGGTGACGGCCGGCAAATCCGTGACTGGCTTTATGTCAATGACCATGCCGAAGCGTTATATCTTGCTGCAACCGGAGGCATTGCAGGAGAAACGTACAATATCGGCGGGCATTGTGAAAAGAAAAATATTGAAATCGTTCAAACGATCTGCAGTCTGCTTGATGAACTTGCCCCGCGTCAAGACGGCAAATCTTATACAGAACAGATCGTTTATGTCAAAGACCGCCCCGGTCATGACCGCCATTATGCTGTTGATCCGTCAAAAATCATCCGTGAACTCGGCTGGCAAATGCACGAAACCTTTGAAAGCGGCATCCGTAAAACCGTCCTCTGGTATCTCGAAAAACGCAGCAGCTGGTGTGCAGACGTACTTGACGGTTCATACAAAATGGAACGCCTGGGCAAAGGAGACTGATTTATTGAAATTCGACTCGTTTTATATAACATTTTTACAAAAGAAAGGACAAAAAATGAGTATTGCTGAAAAAAATTACGCCATCGCTAAAGAAATTTATGCGTCTCACGGCATTGATACCGATGCCGCAATCAAAGAAATCGATACCATTCCAATCGGCGTTCATGCCTGGCAGGGCGATGATGTCAAAGGTTTTGAAAACGCCACCGCCCACGCTCTTACCGGCGGCTGTCAGGTTACCGGCAATCATCCCGGCGTGGCACGCAGTGCCGATGAACTCCGTGCCGACCTCGATTGTGCATTGAAACTCATCCCCGGTACTGTCAAAGTCGGTCTGCAGGGCCATGAAGTCGATAAAATGCTCCCCGGTGTTGACCGTGATGCATTCACCATCGAAAACTTCTCCTCATGGCTGGACTGGGCAAAAGAGAAAAAAATCGGTATGGACCTTGCTCCTGCATTTTACTCACATCCCAAACTTGACCACGGTCTTTCCGTTTCACATCCTGATCCTGCCATCCGCGAATTCTGGATCAATCACGGCCGTGCCTGCCGCCGCATCTCCGAAGTTTTCGCCAGAGAACTCGGTGTTGTTTCTGTCTGCAACCAGTGGTTCCCCGACGGTTTCAAAGATGCTCCCGTTGACCGTCAGGCATTCCGTGAAAGACTGCGTGAATCTCTGGATACGATTTTTGCTGAAAAAGTTGATAACAATCTCGTCCGCGATGCCGTTGAACCCAAACTTTTCGGTATCGGTGTTGAAAGCTGTACCGTCGGTTCACACGATTTCTACATGGCATATTCCAGCAAAAACGATTTGCTTATCTGCCTTGACTCCGGTCATTTCCACCCGACTGAAGTCATCAGCGACAAAATTTCCGCCATCGCTGCAAACGGCGGCAAAATGCTCCTGCACGTAAGCCGCGGTGTCCGCTGGGACAGTGACCACATCGTACTGCTGGACGACAATCTGCTCAACATTGCCTCCGAAACAGTTCTCGCTCTCCGCAGAGGTGCTGAACTGCATCTGATGCTCGACTACTTTGACGGCTCTGTAAACCGTGTAGCAGCATGGGCAATCGGCAGCCGTGCACTCCGCAAAGGTCTGCTCATTGGAGCACTTTCTGCAGTTCCTGCTGTTTATGATGCAGAGAAAGAACTCGATTTCAGTGCCCGTCTGCTCCGTCAGGAAGCTGTCCGTTCACTGCCCTGGCAGGCTGTCTGGAACTATTACTGCGAAAGCAAAGGCTGCGGTGACGACTTCCAAATCGAAGCCCCCCTCAATGCATACGAAAAAACCATCATCGCCGCACGCGGCTGATGCAGCATAGAAAAACAAAGAGACTTATGAAAAATTGTTTCAAAAGTTATTATTTGGATTCTCCGCTGCAGATTGGAAGAGTTTTTGACGTTTTTGAAGCGGACAGTGATGTTCCGCTTCAAAAATACGCCTTCTTTTTTGTTCATGGAGGAGGATGGCGGCAAGGCTCCCGTGCGGGGGGGACCCATATTTTGATGGAAGCTCTTGCAAAACGCGGATTTACTTGTGCCTCAACAGATTACAGACTGAAAGCCCCCGATGCTTTTGTGCAGATAAGTGATGTGCGGGAAGCGTTGGATGCTTTTATAGATTTACTGATACAGGACGGCAGAAAACCGGAAATCATAATCTGGGGCGAATCTGCAGGGGCACATCTTGCCTCGCTGACAGCCTACGCCAAACCGGGTGAATTGGGTGAAGATATTTCCAAACTGAAACATCCGGAAATCCGTCCGGCAAAGGCCATTCTGCAGGCGACTCCGTACGATTTTCTCCACTTTGAAGGCATGATGCCGCAATTCTGGTCGCTTATGCAGAATGTTGCCGGTGCTCCATACGACAAAGAGCCGGAACGTTACGAAAAACTTTCACTCAAAAATTACATCCACAAAGACAATCCCGAAACCTTTTTCATCGAAGCTGAATATGAACACCTGTTCGATTCAAGACTCACTTTGAAAATCGCTGAAGAACACCGCAAAATGGGTATCAGCAGCCAGTGGAAAGTCTATGAACGTGTGGAACACGGATTCCTGCACGATCTGCAGCGGAAAATGCAGTTGGCGGCATTTGAGGATATGTGCCTTTTTGCCGAAGATAAACTCAAAACAGAATGGACATCTCCGGCTGTGCCGTAATATAATCCCCGGCACAGCCGCCGCGGCAGGATATTATTTTTTCTTCGGTTGCGGTTTGGTGATTTCTGTTGGAACCGGACGGGGAACTATTTTGGCGAAACTGCAGTCTGAATCTTTGGTGAAAAACTGTTTCAACTCTTCAGGAACCGCATTTATATTGCGGTTGTGGAGAATATTACTTGATACATGATATCTGGCATTGGCAAGACCGCGGGGATTTGCCTTGAGTTCTTCGGCGACATTCAATGACGGATCGCAGAGAATGAGTGGAATACCGCCGATGCCGTAACAATCACGGATAACCAGCTGCATCGGCAGTTTGAACAGACGGACAACAGAACCGTTTTCCCGTCTTGCCTGACCGCAGGCGATAAGACTGTTGGTAATTATCACACGGCTGCTGCCGTCGGACATCGGATGTCTTTTTGGGGCTTTTGAATAGTTGTAAACGACCGGAATGCCGCCGCCCTCGCCGCCGAAACGGACATTATCGGCTTCAAAACGACCGTAATTATCCACCCAGCGTGCATTGTGATAATACCACGGTCCCTTGTCGGGGTTGGCACTCGGGGTCATGCAGGAAAATGCGATCCGCATTGTTCCGTATTTATTGATCATAGCCGCTCCGTCCGCCATATAAGGCTGGGCAAGATCGACCCAATTGTTGCGAAACTCCATCAGGTCGCCGTAATTTTGAACACAGCGGAAATTTTTGGAGAAAAGACATCCTTCGATCAGGGTTTGTGCAGAAAGGTGATCTGCCTTGGGGGCAGGCTCAAGTTTGATTGCAATATCAGCGGCGTAAAGGAACTGGCAGTCACGAATGGTTATCATAGTTTTGTCAACATTTCTGTTGCTGAAACGTAGCTGAATACCGCCGCCGGTGAAAACAAGTTTTTCAACGACAGTACGGAAAGCGGAAATGTCAAACATCACTCCTTTTTCCTCCCCTGCCCAAGTCAGTATCGGGATACCGTTGGCTCCTGAAAAATTAACAAAATTGCCAACCTTGATCGTTGAAGAAATTTTGTATTTGCCATGCGGAAAAACGACCATGGGGCCGGAACCGTAATAACTTGAGCGGGGATATTTACCGTATGTATTTGCAGTTCTGGCACTTTTGGCAGCGGCAGTGAAAGCCGCCTGAATTGCTTTGGTATCATCGGTTCTGCCGTCGCCGACAGCCCCGAATTTTTTCACATTGAACATGGCAAATGAGATTGAAAACAGACTTAACAGCACAAGTATCAATAATTTTTTCATCAGTTATTCCCCTTCTTATCTCTTTCCGATAGCCATTCTCACCAGTCTGCGTTCTGTTTGAAAATATTCGATATTTTCATCTTCCGACCCACGCATTCTGCCGAGATTTCTGGCACTGCCGTCTGCAAATCCGACCTGCAGTTCGTTATTGTGATTCAATTCATATGCATTAGTGAACAAAAACAAAATATCCCAAAGCCCATAATTGCTGTCAACATTTTGACCTGCTGAAAATCTCTTTCTTCTTTCAGGGCCTCTGATACAGCCGATAAGTCCATTGACAGAAGGATTGGTAAGTTTTGATTTTTTCACAGCAACATAAAGATTGGCACTATCATGATAACCGGCAGTACGTTCCCAGGCATAAGTTATATTGCCGAAATTTTCCCATTTGCCGACATCTGTAAATTTATTCCAATTGTAGAAAGTACGTTTGATTGTATCATCAGGACAGGCTGCAAAGTTTTTCGGCAGATATTTGCCGCCTTCAATAAACTGCCACCACGGATTATCATAACTTTTATAACTGCCCATAGCACTGAGTGTCGGATAAGTATCATCATTATCAACAGTGTATAATTCCGCTGCAAGTGCAGTCTGTTTCAAATTGCTTATACAGGAAGCCTTGCGGGCACGTTCCCTTGCTTTGTTCAATGCCGGGAGCAGCATACCGGCAAGAATTGCAATAATTGCAATCACAACCAGAAGTTCAATCAGCGTGAACTCTCCAATAATATTGTTTTTGTTTTTCATTTTTCTCCTTTTGTTAGAGAGTGGACATTTACAATAACGGTTTTATATATACATCTTTGCGTAATTCCAAAGGCAGATTCACTTGCTCAAAAAGTGCTTTTGCACACTCTGCAGGCGGAATGATTATGCTTTTAAAATAAAATCCGCTTTCACCTTTGCTCCACGGGGTATCATAACAGCCGATGGTATATTTCGGATTGTATCCGCACTCTCCGGCAATCCGCAGAACCTGCTCCATTCCGACATCACTGTCAGCAAAAATCCCGTCCGGACAGCTTGGCGGCCAGGAAAAAATTTCATACAGATGCTCAAAAAGATACTTTTTCCGCAAAGGTGCAGAAAATATGTACAAATCCGGGTCCATGCCGTTTTCACGCAATATCTCAGAAAAGCCGTTAATAATTTTTTTGCTTTTGTGCTGAGAAAAACCCTGCGGATTATACCGCTGTATGACTGTCGGACCGTCACCGATTATCAGTAAAGGATGTTTACAGCCGTTTTCAAGCAGATATTTTGCACCCAGCCTGCCGACCTCCGTATAATCAATCATAACTCCTGTCAGGCCATTGGGACGACTGGAATCAAAAAAATCAAAAAAAAGCGGTTTTCTCTTCAGTATCTCTTCAGCCATCGGGATAGATTTAAAAAGATACCCGTCAAGAATAAACTTATCCACTTCAGGAATCGCAAGCAGAGAGTTCACACTGCGGCGGATACTTTTACGCATTTTCGGTTTGTCATAACCGTAAACATCAACACTGTGCAGACGATAACTGTTTTCGCTGCATACATTTTGCAGACTCCGGAATATTTCTCCGTAAAAATGACCGCTTGACCGCATGATCGAACAGATGCACTTCTGCGGATTATCCTTTCTGCAGATAACTGTGCCGGTATGCTTCCTGCGGATAACTACACCATCATTTACAAGATGCTCAAAAGCACGTCTGACTGTGCCTCTGGCTACGCCGAACTTTTCGGCAAGTTCCAACTCTTTCGGCAAAAGGGAGTTATCCCACTTTCCGGCCTTGATGCCGTTGCGGAGATACTCAAGAATTATTTCAGATTTTTCGCCTTTTTCCATAACACACCTTATTGTGACTTATTTGTAATATAATTTAATGCAATTATTTTTTCAAGTGTACATAAAAAGCCATATTTATAAAAAACATAAAAATCAAATGTACATAACTTTTACACTCTTCATACCGCAGGCGGAAAACTCCGGCAAACACCGCGAAAAGACAGATATTTCATCTAAAAAATTTGCATTTTTTTATTTATCGTGTATATTAGAATACTTTATGGTTGTATCATAAAGTTTTTCGAAAATTTTTAACGGCAATATGCCATAATTTTTAACCGGAGGTTATACAGATGGGCAAAAAAATGCAAACCATCGACGGAAACTTCGCAGCAGCGTATGTAGCATACGCTTTCAGTGAAGTTGCAGCTATCTATCCTATCACACCTTCATCCACCATGGGTGAATATGCTGACACTTGGGCAAGCCAGGGACAGAAAAATATGTTCGGCGAAGTCCTCGAAGTCTCTGAAATGCAGTCCGAAGCAGGTGCTGCAGGTGCAATGCACGGTTCTTTGAGCGCCGGCAGCTTGACCACCACCTTCACCGCCTCTCAAGGTCTGCTCCTGATGATCCCCAATATGTACAAGATCGCAGGCGAAATGCTTCCCTCTGTCATCCACGTTTCAGCTCGTGCTCTTGCCGCTCAGTCTCTTTCAATTTTCGGTGACCACTCTGACGTTATGAGCTGCCGTGCCACCGGTTACGCCATGACCAGTGCCGCTTCCATTCAGGAAACCCACGACTTGGCTATCGTTGCCCACCTCTCAACTCTGGAAAGCAACGTTCCCTTCCTCGCTTTCTTCGACGGCTTCCGTACTTCTCACGAAATCCAGAAAATCGAACTCCTCGACTATGCCGATATGAAGGCTATGCTCGATCCCAAATATGTCGAAGCTTTCCGCAACCGCGGTCTCCGTCCTGAAGCTCCCTATGCCAAAATGGCTGCTCAGAACCCCGACGTCTATTTCCAGGGCCGTGAAACCACCAACAATATCTATGCCGCTCTCCCCGAAGTCGTTCAGAAAAACATGGACAAACTCGCAGGTGTAGTCGGCCGTCAGTACCACCTCTTCGACTATGTCGGTGCCGCTGATGCTGACAAAGTCATCATCGCCATGGGTTCAGGCTGCGAAACCATTGAAGAAACCATCAACTATCTCAATGCCCGCGGTCAGAAACTCGGTTTGATCAAAGTCCGTCTCTATCGTCCGTTCTCTGTCAAACATCTCATCGACGCAATTCCCGCTTCTGTCAAAAAGATTGCCGTCCTTGACCGCTGCAAAGAACCCGGTTCACATGGCGAACCCCTTTACCTCGATGTCAAAGCAGCTCTCGCTGACAAAGATATCACCATCATCGGCGGCCGTTACGGTCTCGCCAGCAAAGAATTCACCCCCTCAATGGTCAATGCCATCTACAAACACCTCGACGGCAAATGC
>JAFVUZ010000148.1 GCA_017502435.1 Lentisphaeria bacterium | reverse complement strand
TTAAACGCTTGGAGAAAAACTTTATGGCTTGAAAATCCTTCCGCAAGATTAATGCTTGCAGACAGCAACAACCTCTCTGTCCGTCAAAGGCAAAAAGGTGTAGATTCCGGTATCCTTGATTATCGTCACAATGATGGTACAAACATTACTTTTGAAGACGGGCATTCTGTATTTATGAAAAAATCAGCAATTAAAGAAAAAAGCTGGAATGCAGCTTTCAGCAGTTTCTGCACGCAGGGAGATGGTGCAGATGAAACAAGTTATCCTTTTTAATCGGAGTTCGTTCATGAAAATACTTATCTGTTTTTTGTTATTTGCGACGATAATATTTATCAGCGAAGCAAAACAAATTTTTGATAAATCTCAACATAAATATACCGTATGGTCTCAAGCAAATCCGTGGTTTCCTCCTAATCTCATGCCGCACCAGCGTGTTGGAGGAACTGACTATGCATGGCATCAATATTCTGATTCTCCGGTGGAAATGTGGAAAAAAGTTGCCCAAATTTGCAAGCCATACGGCTTAACGGGAATTCAATTGGAAGTATCGTTTAAAGGAAATGGTGAAATTCATCATGCTGAATATCTGAAATACGTTATGGAGGGCTTCGCTCAAGCCGGAAACGGCTTCAAAGTAATGCCGTTCATAACAACAGCACGTTGTCCTGACAGAAAATCAATAATAAAACTCTGGGATAAGTATTTCAATGAGTACTATAAATATTTGAAAAATCACCCGTCTTTATACCGTTTGAACGGGATTCCCGTCATAACGTTGTATACTCAACAAAATTATTCAGTAGAAGATTGGATTGAATTAAGAAAATTTCTGAATAAAAAATATGGTCCGGTAATAATGTTGATGAATACTTGGATGCCGCCTTTGCGTTCAGATAAAAAATTATTGAAAAAATACATTGAAATTTTTGACGGAGTTACTGCATATGCGAATTTCACTCCTGAAGCTCAGGCTTCTCATATGCAGATGGTCGCAGAAATTATGAAAGATTTTCCGGAAAAAATTTTTGAAGCATCTGTTCACAATACTTATACACAGCATTATAACTATGGTGGAATTTTTCCGGAATTGACTGAGAAACTCCGGAAATCGTTCGATATTGCCTTGAATGTCAAACCGGATTCACTGGTGCTTACAAACTTTTTTGATATTTATGAAAATTCCAGAATTCTGCCAAGTTATGAATATGATGATTTCATACTTGAACTTACAAAATGTAAAAAATCACAATGGATGGATATAAAATATCACAGCTCAAATACATATCCGTATTATTTGTCAAATTTCATATCGTTGTATGCCGGACAACCTTTACGTTTTGAGTTGCTTGCACTGCCTGCCAATAAAGCAGGAACTGTAAAATTGGAACTTGCGAATGCAGCTGGTAAACGTCTTTATATTTCACCACCTGTCAATATTCCTGCAAATGAATTTTTTGTTTATAAATGGGAGCTGCCTGCCACATCATTCCATGAAGAATATGAGATTTATCCACGACTGATTGTAAATGATAGCCCATATAATTATTCTCCACCAACCATGATAAATCCATCTCACAGGTCTCATCTTTTGTGGTATACACGAAGTCTGAAAAACCAATTAAAAATAAATGGTAATGATATTGAATGGAACTTTTGCGGAGGCAAAGCCGGAGATATACTTGATTACAATGAATATGGTATCGGTTATTTTCAAGCTGATTTTAAAACTTCAAATGGAGGAATATTCCGTTTGTTGCGTAACGGGGCAGAATTTGCCAGCTGGAAAAGAAGCAGCGGCAATATTGCAGAAAGTATTTCATTGCCGCACCCCGGTGCCGGTTGTGATGCCTACGCTCTGGAATTAATTGACCATTCAGGGAAAAGATTCCGTACAACTTCAATCTTTATCTCCGGCACACGTAAAAATGCAAAAAATATAACAATTCCTATTGTATTGAATAACGGAAAATTAAAAAATCTTGAATTCCAGGCTGATCGCATTCCGTTTTATCATTACCGTGGAAATATTTTTTGCGGTTCATTATTAATAGATTCTTCCGGATACAGACATGATGGTTTTATGGGTGGTGTCGGATACGGAGGAGGACATCTTTTGAATACAGGTTATCGGCATGAACACTTTGGCGGCTTAAATGGAACTGTTTATCCGCAAAGCCCAAGAGTAATGTCAGATAAAGGCAAAACTTATTTGCAATTTGACGGGAATGAATATATTTGCATACAGGGAGGAACTATGTTTCCTTATGCAATGACACTTGAATTTGAAATTTTGCGACAAACGGATACTTCTGTAGGAGTAATGGGATGCGGAAATAAGCAGCTTCAAGTATTCTTGCGTGGAGACGGGAAACTGCTCATTTCCCGTTCTGAAGGAGTTTCTGCTTCAGAAAAAATGCTTATTTCTGAAGATGAAATCCCCAAAAACAACTGGACTCATGTCGCCATTGTTTATGATGCGGAAAAAATTTCAATTTATATTGACGGCAAAAACAGCGGAAATTTGAAATTAAAACCAAGCCGCCGTCATGAAACTTTCTGTGCAATGGTCGTCGGGGCAAGCTGTATTAATTTTAATCGTCCGGGAAGTTACTTCAAAGGAGGCTTACGCAATATAAGGCTTACGGGCAGAAATCTTCAAACATCTGAATTTCTAAAATAACAAAACAGAAAGAAAGGTCAAAAAATGTTTAAAATCACACTAATTATTTTTTTACTTATCAATACAGTATTTTCATTCGTATTTGCTGAATCTGAAATTTTATGGTTCGATGATGCGGAACAAGGTCCCGGTAAATGGATTAAGGCGAAAACAACTGAAATCACATCAGAAAAAAAACAGCATGTCTTTGTTTTGATGCCCGGTGACAGAATGTTTTCCAAAGAAAAATTTACTTTGGATAACACAAAAAAATACACTTTGAGTTGTGATGTAAAATCTCTCGGCAAAAAAGGAAATATTTTACTTGGATTTGCCTGTTTTGACAAAAAAGGAAATGAAATACCAAGCGCCGCAGTTCATTATTATCCTGGAACTGAAACCACTTTAATTAAAACAGCTTACATGGGCGATACAGAAATTTATATTGCAGACGGAACAAAATGGGAAACGTCAAAATGGGCTTGTGTAGCTTTTGATATTGATTCTTCCGGGGAACAAAAGGATATTCCAAACAAAAAATTAAATTCTCTCGGAATTACAAATGTCTCAAAAGTTGATAATGGTTGGAAAATATCATTGGCAAACCCCTTGAAAAAAGATTGGCAATCCGGAACTTATGTCAGGGAACATAAAAATTTTACAAACCGGAATTTTGTCTATATACTGCCGCAAATGCCGCAAAAATGGAAAAATATAAAAGGTTCCTGTCAGGGTGTAGCAAAAGGCAATCCACGTTCAGGGCAATGGTGGCCCGGTACAGTTGAATTCAGAATCTTTTTTATGGTAAATATTCTTGACGGGAAAGAGATATACATAGATAATTTCAAATTGGAAATTGAATAATTTCTGTATTGTGAAAAACGGAATACTTACTTGAAAGTGTTTGGAAAAAGAGAGCAAAAAAAGAACAATTTTTTCTTTATCTTGCTTTCTTTGATTTACTTTTTGCAAAGAAAGCAGTATAAGCATAACATAAAAGTTTTTGTAAAAAGGATAGGGGGTGCAGGGGGAAAGGAAAAGAAACTTGTTTCAACAAGGTTTTTTCCTTTCCCCCTGCAACTATATTTTTACACAAATTTTTCTTTTGTTCTTGAATAAATCTGAAAGTGTTGTATATTACAGCGAATGTATATTTATATATTATATATAACAACCTCAAGGAGATTTTATTATGTGTGCAAAAGCAAAAAGTGATCTTTACAAGGCGGCCGGTGTTGATATTGACCTCGCAACCAATTTGCTGGGCAAAGTCAAATCCAAGATTTCGCAGTCACGCCGTCCGGAAATGCTTGCCCCTATCGGCGGCTTCGGCGGATTGTTTCAGATTGACCTTTCCAAATACAAAAATCCGGTCATGGTTTCAAGTATTGACGGTGTCGGCACCAAACTTATGATTGCGATGATGATGGAAAAATACGATACCGTCGGCCACGACATCGTAAACCATTGTATTGACGATATTTCCGTGCAGGGTGCTGAACCTGTTTACTTTATGGACTATATCGGTATCGGCAAGCTCCGCAGCCCCTTGTATGAACAGGTTCTCGGCGGCATTGCTGATGCCTGTATCGCTGCCAACTGTGCCGTCCTCGGCGGCGAAACTGCTGAAATGCCCGGAATGTACGGCAACGACTTTGACCTTGTCGGTGTCATTACCGGTATCGTTGAAAAAGACAAAATCATTACCGGCGAAAAAATCAAACCCGGTTACGTTGCCATCGGTCTCGGTTCCAGCGGCTTGCACACCAACGGTTTCAGTCTTGCCCGCAAAATCGTTTTTGACCAGTGCGGCTATACCGTAAACACTCATCTGGACGAACTCGGCGAAACTGTCGGCGAAGCACTGCTCAAACCCCACATCTGCTATTACAGTGCCATCAAACGTGCCATGAATGAAGGCATCAATCTTGACGGTATTGCTCATATTACCGGCGGCGGTCTTTATGACAATGTCCCCCGCATTCTTCCGGAAGGCACTGCTGTCCGTTTTGATGTCAGCGATATGCCCGTTCCTCCGATTTTCAAACTCCTCGTCGAAAAAGGCGGCGTTGACAAAATGGAAGCCTACCGCGTTTTCAACATGGGTGTCGGCATGGTCTGGTTTGTCCCGCAGTCTGACGCAGACGCTTCTCTCAAAATCGCCCGTGAATGCGGTTTTGAAGCTCACATTGTCGGTGAAGTTGTTGCCGGCGACCGTGATGTAACTGTTCTTTAACAGGAGATTTTTATGGAAAGGAACCGGATTTTAAAGGAAAAAATTGAAGACTCTTTTTCAAAAGCGAAAAAAGCCATTTCTGAATTTGCCGATTCGGTTCAGTTTTCCTCTGCCAACGAATCAGAAGAACACGTTATTGCCGCACTGGCAAAAACTCTGCTCGCTCCGGAGAGAATTTTAAGCGCCACCGATGTAGAAAACTTCCGCATGGTATGGAGCAGAAATTTCTCTCCGGAAAACGTTGACAAAATCGTCTCTTTTCTTTATGACAGCACTTTGATAACTGTCGCTGAAGCCGCTGAAGCATTAAGCGGCAGCTCGCCGGAAAACCGGCAGAAAATTATTTTCAATCTCGCTGAACTCATCTGCAACAGTGACGACCCCGACGGTGCAGAAAAATATCTTACCAAACTCGCCCAAGCCCTGAAAATTCCCGACAATGAATTCAAATCAATTCTTGAACAGGCAAAAAGCAAAGGCGAAAAACGTAAAAAACTGCTCCGTTCAGGTGCCGGCATTCTTGCAGCTCTCATAATCCTGCTGATTTTCATCCTGACTGCAACCTGGCTGAAGTCTGTAATTTTCGGCTTGATTCTTGCTTCTTTGATGTTCCCCATTGAACAATATTTCGAACGTAAATTCGAAAAGAAAAAAGGTACTTTGTACAATTTTTTCAACATATGCGGCAAATGTGAAAGTTCCATCAAAGACAAAATCAAACAAAAAACATCAAAAGTCCGCCCCACTGCCGCAGAAATCAAAAAACAGGAAAGCGAACTCTGGATTCGCAACTCCGTCTCCATGAGCTGCATCGTACTGATCGGCATAATCCTGCTGTTAACGGCTTTTTTCGGAACTCTTTCTGCAGGATATCTTAACTCCGCCCGCAAATCAGTCAAAAAATTTCTCTCCCCCCCGCAGCAAACTGAAGTCGCAAGCAAAGAAAACAACTCCGGTGCCCCCGATACAACCAAGCCCAAACTTGCAGAAACTACCGTTTCTAATGTTATGGACAATTTTCAAACCTTTCTTGAAAAAAACCGTCAGCGTTTTGAATCTCAACCTGTCATCCGAAAAATACTTGACGAATTATCCAATAATCTCAACAATCCGGATACAAAACAAAAAGTTTTGTCTCTTATTATCAAAAAAACCGGCGGCTTCATCAGTTTTACCACCGGAATTTTAAGTGCTTTTGCTGTATTCCTGCTCGATGTACTGCTCACAATATTCTTTTTCCTGCTCTTCCTTACCAAAATGGCTCAATTCGCCAAAAACCGCCGCAACAAAAAAGACAATTATATCGTACGAACTCTCTTCAGCGGCAACTGGCTCCCCAGAACCACCGAAGAAGATATTCAGGAAACTGAACACATTATTTCTGAAATCGTACACAAACTGAAAGTATGGCTCCGCGGCTATCTCTCTCTGATGTTTATCGACTTCAGCGTGTACAGTATTGTTTTCTATTTTCTTAACGTACCGTACTTCCTGATCATGGGAGCGATTGCCGGTTGCGGTATTCTGCTGCCATTCATCGGTCCGATTTTAAGCTGCTGCATAACCTGTCTTGTAACTCTCGCCTGCGGTGATGCCAGTGCCATGCAAATCCTCGGCATCGTAGGAATTTACCTCCTGCACAACGGCGTAACAGAACAGTTTATTCTCTATCCCACCGTCATTGGCGAATCCCTCGGCCTGACCACTCTCGAAACTATTATTGTTGTGCTCCTCGGTGGCATCTTCGCCGGAGCCACAGGCATGATCTTTTCCATCCCTGCCGCCGCAGTGATCAAATACCTTGTCCCCCGTATTTTCCACTACTGGCAGCCGGAAAATAAACAATAAATCCCTATCATCTTTTATACACTTTATTTATCATGCTGAAAAGTTTTAAAAGTTTTGAACTCGAAACCCAGCAGCACCCCGAACTGACGGCATTCCTGCCGTTCGATGTGGTCTGGGAATACAAACGACACCCGATGAAATATTTTCAGGCTGATATTCACTACGCATTGCAAATATCTCTCGTCCTCTACGGCGAAGTCGAAATGATTTTCGACGATTGCCGCAAAAAATACTGTGCTGGCGACATATTTTTTACCACCTGCTGGGAACCGCACGCATACCGGCTCAGCACTGAAAAAACCTTCCTCATGTCCATCAACCTCAACATCGAAACTCTCGGTCAATGTGCCCCCTTCAGCAACTGCGACTTCATGCTCCCTTTCGCTACCTCTGCCGCCTGCCGCATCTCCCCTCAAAAAGACACTGACCGCCAATATGTCTGGGAATGCGGACGCAAAATTTTTCACCTCTTCTGCAAAAAAACACGCAATTACCACTATCGGGCGTGGCTGCTGATTCATGAACTCCTGCTCCACAATATCGACCTCATGTCTCAAGGCGATCCCGAAACTTCATACCTCCATCAGGACTTCAAACGTATCCAGAACGCAGTCGACCTGATTCGTAAAACTCAGGGCAAATCCCCATCCCTCGAAGAAGCCGCCCAAGCCTGCAACCTGAGCGTCAGCCGCTTCTCAACTATATTCCGCCACTCCATCGGCATCAGTTACGGACAATTCGCCCTCCATGCACGCCTCTCAAAAGTCGCCGAAGAACTTCTCTACACAAACTATTCCCTCAACGAAATCGCCGAACGCTGGGGCTTCTTCGATGCAAGCAGCCTCTCTCACGCCTTTTTCAAAGTTTTCAACTGCCGACCGGGAGCCTTCAAAAAACAACTTACTTTTCTTTCCAAGTGAAAGAAAAGTAAGCAAAAGAAAGCTGTTTACTTATAAACAGAACAACTTAAGCAAACAGCTCGAATGTTTTTTCTTTCCAAGTGAAAGAAATGTAAGACAAAAGAAAGCTGTTTACTTATAAACAGAACACCTCAAGCAAATATCTCGAATGTTTTTTCTTTCCAAGTGAAAGAAAAGTAAGCAAAAGAAAGCTGTTTACGTATAAACAGAACACCTCAAGCAAATATCTCGAATGTTTTTTCTTTCCAAATGAAAGAAAAGTAAGACAAAAGAAAACTGTTTACTTATAAACAGAACAACTCAAGCAAACAGCCCGAATGTTTTTCTTTCCAAGTGAAAGAAAAGTAAGACAAAAGAAAGCTGTTTACTTATAAACAGAACAACTTAAGCAAACAGCTCAAATGTTTTTTCTTTCCAAATGAAAGAAAAGTAAGACAAAAAAATTGTTCAGAATATTCTTATTTTGCATTGGTTTGATGGGTTAAAGACCCTGCAATTTTTGAAATATATGGTTTCAAAATACTGTTGAAGCGTATCATTTTCAATTAACAATGATTATTATTTTTTATTTTTATGCTCAAAATCAAGTTTAAGATAAAAAAAGT
>JAFVUZ010000147.1 GCA_017502435.1 Lentisphaeria bacterium | reverse complement strand
TTGTATCCCCGGCGCCGGGTACGACCCGGAGCGATGAGACGCTGGTGCGAGAGTGTCAGCGGCTGGGAGCGTCAGGCTGTTTTTTCGGCGAAATGTTCGTTTCGTCCTCCCGCTTTTTTGCGGAATGATGAAACAAATCTTTCGCCGGATTAGCCACATCAGGGGTATGCCGTTCGTTGCTGTCGCGACTCACTATACCCCCGAACCCCCTCAATTTTTTTTTATTATCAGTCAAGTTTTAGTACACAGCCAATTTTTTCAGCTCCTTAAACTCCTTAAACTCCTTAAATTCTCTAAATTCACTATCTCCACGCAATTGGAACAGAGCCTTGCGAAAAATAAAATGAACCGGCAAAAAATAGACCAAAAAATATTGTATCCAAATAATAAATTCAGTTCGCAGTATCATTTTTTTCGCTTTTTTTATGAAAAAATCCTTGACAAAACGGAATTTGCAGTGTATTTTTAAACTTGGTTAGCCAAGTTGTGTGATAAACGGAGTCTATTATGGCACAGGAATTTATAGAAATTGCCGGAAAAATTGAAGCAGATATAAAAAACGGCACTTATACAGATACTCTGCCGTCGATTGCAGTGTTGTCGCAGATATTCAATGTATGTCCTGCAACAGTCAAACGGATACTTTCCGTACTTCGAAACAAGGATCTTGTTTCAGGAGAACACGGCAGGTGTGTGCGGGTGAATCCAAAAGCCGCCGGAAATCCGTATTTTCACAAAAATATTGTTTTTTTGACAGATCTTTTCAATATTTCGACTCCGTTTTACTCCAATACGATCGATCTGCTTACGAAACGTCTTTTTGAACAGTACATTAGCGTTCATATTTTTGTTTCAGTGAATCAGGTGCATGAATGTACATTTGAGCCTGATTGCGTGATCGTGGTCAACAACAGCGGTCAGGTTATGCTGGATATGATACTTCAGAAATTTCCGGACTGCAAAGTCATCAAACTCAATCAGCATTCAAACCGTTTCCCATACATCATGACCGACGGATACAGTGCCGGATACAAAGCTGTCCGCCATCTTGCAGAGGATTGCGGTCATACTCATATCGGAATGCTGGCGACCCAGCTGCAGTATCCGCAGGCAAGTTTTTCAATGCGTTATCTGGGGGCAATGGGATATGTAAAAAGCCATCCGGAGATAAAATTCAGTATGGTTGAAGTCCCTGAACTCGAACTTGAATCGCAGACTCCTTACCGTTTGATGGAGAAACTTTTTGAAAAAGATCCGGAGATAACTGCCGTTTTCGCCGCCTGTGATGTTATGGCTATGGGGGTTTATGGTTATGCTGCAGAAAATAATTTGCGTATTCCTGATGATATTGCTGTTATCGGGATCGATAATCAGGGCTTCGGCAAAAGTATTTTTCCGCCTCTGACGACCATCTCTGAAAATGCTGAAGATACTGCGGAAAAACTTTATTTCAATATCCGCAGTCTGCTGATGGGCAAAGAAATCGCCAAAGAATCCCTGACTGCCCCGTATCTGATAGTAAAAGGCAGTACAATGAAAAATTCACAGAAAATAACCAGACCTGAAGGAGGGTTTTGAATATGCAGGTAAAACAGATTTTTCCGCCGGCATCTGACCGTCAGACATGGATCGATGCTTTGAAAAAGACACAGAACAGAAAACTGAAAAAAGTTGTAATGGAAAAAGCAAAAAACATTATGACTGAACCTATTCCGGATTTCACGGCATCACTTTTTATGAATTATATCCGCAACGGCAACCGCAACAAATATGAAACTCCGTATTTTCAACGCCGCATAAATCTCGGAATTCTGGCTCTTGCGGAAACGTTTGAATACAAAGGCAGATATATTGACAGAATTATTGATTATATCTGGGAGATAACTTCTGAACATACATGGTGCGTTCCGGCTCACTGCTGGCTCAAAGATGATCCTTTCCCTGAATTTCCGGTCGGAGTTGTTGACCTTTTCAACTCTGAAACAGGTTTTGTGCTTGCTCTCGTAATGAATCTGCTCGAAAATGAGATAAAAGCTGTTTCGCCTAATTTCGTTAAAATGGTCAGAGATGAAATCGATAAACGTATCGCTGAACCTCTGGAAAAAGGTCCCGCTCCTTTCTGGTTTGAAGGTGTCAACAACTGGACCCCGTGGTGCTGCAATAATTCTCTCGGTGCAATCGTATGGGCATTGCGTGATGAACCTGAACGTCAGGAAAAACTTGTTGATACTCTGCATACTGCAATCAAAAATTTCATTCGCCTCTATCCCGAAGACGGCTTCTGTTTTGAAGGTCCCGCTTACTGGGTGGTTTCTCCCGGCAGAATGCTGTATTTTCTCGAACAGCTCGGAGTTTGGCACGATGAGCCGAAAATCAAAAAAATGGCGGAATATATTGCAGATACCAGAATGTCTGCTGAACGCAGTATGAACTTCGGCGACAGCCGGTCAATAAGTGCAGTAACGCCTTGGATCATTTACCGTTTCGGCGAGAAAGTCGGCAGTGAACCGCTCAAATCAATGGCAATGGAAAGTTTGATTGATTATGATAATACAGTTGTCGTCAAAAATATATTCGATGCTTTAAGTTATATTTTCTGGCTGCCGCAACAGAACAAAAAAGCGAAATTTTCCGGCAGAGAGTTTGCTTTTTACGAAAAGACCCAGTTTTTCATTATGCGTAAAAACGGAGCCGTCCTCGCCGCCAAACGCGGTCATGCATGGAGCCATCACCATATGGATATCGGACATTTCATGCTCTTTTTCAACGGCGAACCGATTATCATTGACCGCGGTTCATCGGAATACACCAAAGATACTTTCAATAATAATCGGTTCAAAAATGACATTCTGAATGCCAAGGCTCATAACGTATTGCATTTCAACAATATAGACCAGTTTGAAGAGGCTCCTCCTGCACCCGGTGCGATGACTTGCAGTAAAACGGAGGATTTCATCAGCTGCCGGATGGATACAACGACATCCTATGTTCCGGAGGCAAAAGTAAAATCCTGTGTGCGTGAACTTGTTTACGACTGCAATGCAAAAGTTCTGAATCTGATCGATAGTTGGGAACTTGAAACTGACAGTAATGATATTTATGCTAATTTTTTCACTCCCGCCAAAGTTGTTCAGCATGACGGAAAACTTTTTATCGGCAAAGTTGCGGTGACTTTTGACGGATGTGATTTTATTGTCGAAAAAGTGAAAATTACAGATTTTTCACAGCTTGCCAACTGGGGAAAATCTTTAAACAGAATTCAGATTCGGAAAAAATCTGCAAAAAAAGGAAATTGGCACTTGTCTTTTGAATTAAAATAAAGTATAATATATGACGTAATGTTTATTATAGGAAGGAAAATTTGACACGGCAAAGCCGGACTGGTAGCACGGCACAGCCGCAGGTCAAGCAGCAGGGCGTGACAAGCAATAAGGAGTTTAAGGAAGTTAAGGAATTTAAGGGAAAAAACAAATGACTGCACTCCAGTCCGGCTGATGTGGACGCTGACGCGGCTGTCCGGCTGATGCAGAAGGCAGGCAATAAGGAGTTTAAGGAAGTTAAGGAATTTAAGGGAAAAAACAAATGACTGCACTCCAGTCCGGCTGATGTGGACGCTGACGCGGCTGTCCGGCTGATGCAGAAGGC
>JAFVUZ010000146.1 GCA_017502435.1 Lentisphaeria bacterium | reverse complement strand
CCGGGTGGATGGCATTCTGCATAATTATCTGGAACTGCCTTTGAGTGATTATCCGGCAGTCGCCTCAAGAATAAAATTGATCGGGAACCTCAATATTGCTGAAAGCCGCTTGCCGCAGGATGGCAGAACGAATTTTCAACTTGGTTCATACGATATTGACATTCGTATTTCCACCATTCCGGTGATGAAGGGCGAAAGTATCGTGATGCGTCTGCTGCATAAAGATTCCATGCGCTTTGATCTTTCCGAACTTGGGATGAGCAGTGAAATGAAATCCAAGTTTGAAACATTGATTGAAATTCCGCACGGTATAATTCTGGTTGTAGGTCCTACCGGTTCCGGTAAAACGACAACGCTTTATTCTGTTATGAACCGCTTGAACAACGCCGAGCGTAAAATCATTACCGTTGAAGACCCGGTAGAGTATCAGTTGCCGGGATTAAGTCAGATGCAGATCAATCATAAAATCGGGTTGAATTTTGCGTCAGGTTTGCGGCATATCGTCCGTCAGGATCCGGATGTGATTCTGGTTGGAGAGATCCGCGATAAAGAAACTGCTGAAATTGCCATCAATGCAGCATTGACCGGACACCTTGTGTTGAGTACCTTGCATACCAATGATGCAGTCGGAGCGATTACCCGCTTGCAGGATATGGGAGTAGAAAGTTTTCTGATTTCATCTGTTTTGTGCGGAGTTCTGTCACAACGTTTGGCAAGAAGAGTGTGTAAAGTTTGTGACGGCTCCGGTAAAAAGGATGGAACAAAATGTAAACATTGTAACGGCAGCGGCTTCAAGGGTCGAACCGGGGTTTATGAATTATTGCTTATTGATGATGAGTTGCGTGATGCGATCAATAATCATCTTTCCGGCACGCAACTGCTGGATATTGCTGTAAAAAATGGAATGGTGCCATTGTTGGATGATGCTCTTGCCAAAGTCGAACAGAAGATTACCACAAAAGCTGAAATCCTCCGGATTGCGGCGGGAGTTCAGTAATTATGGCAAAATTCCGTTACCTGGCAGCCGATCGTACTGGCAAACAAAAAGAAGTGGAAATAGAAGCTCAGGACGCTGCGTCTTCCCTACGGATGCTGCGGAAGATGGGATGCGTTCTCATAAAAGAAGTCGAGCGGAAAGAAAAGACCTCTCTCTTTGCCAGATTTTTGCCCAAACATAAATTTGATGTTAAAAATTTTGCAGATCGTCTGAATCCATTGCTGGAAGCCAATATCCCATTGGAACAATCTCTGGGAATCATTGAGGACGGATATAAAAATCCGGATGATATTGAAGTTGTCCGGCATTTAAGAAAAGGTCTGCATGAAGGGAAACGCTTTTCGACTCTTATTCGGGAAATGGATGATGTTTTTCCTCCATTATTTTCAAGTTTGATTGAAGTCGGGGAAGAGTCCGGATGTCTGCCGGAAGTTACCAAAGAGTTGCGGAGATTCTTAAAAGAAAGCAAAGATTTCCGTAACTTTGTTTTAACAAGTTCCATTTATCCTGCGATCGTGATTTCTGTAACGCTTGGAGTTCTGGTACTGCTCTTTACCGTATTTGTTCCCCGTTTCGCCAAGATTTTTGATGAACTTGGGCGGCAAATGCCTTTGTTAACCAGAACGATGTTGAATATCGGCAATGTGTTTCAAGCCGTATGGTGGTTATGGCCTATAGTGATTATCGGTATTATCTGGGGCGTAAAAAAGTATCGCAATCATCACTGGTTCCGGATGTGGAAGTCAAAAATAGTATTAAAACTGCCGATCATAAGCGGCATTGTTATCTCTATCGAGGTCAGCCGTTTCATCCGTACATTATCAATAATGCTGAAAAATCATGTAAAACTGTTGACTGCGGTAACGGTATCCAAAAAGATTTTCAATAATTTGATCATCGCTAAAGATTTTGACTCCATTGAAAGCGAATTGTATAAAGGTGATAAACTCTCCCACATCTTGAAAGATAGTTTATATATGCCGCAAGGCAGTGTGGCTATGCTGCGGATTGCAGAAGAATCCGGAGATTTGGGTGAAATGCTGGAACGGATCGCTCAGGAATCAGAAGAGGAAACCAGGGTAAAAGTAAAACGCCTGCTGGCGTTTCTGGAACCGGTGATTATTATGGTTCTTGCATTGATAGTTTTGTTGGTCGTATTGTCAATTTTTATGGCAATAATGGAAATGAATGTCATGAAATAAAAGGATATAGAAACATGAACATCAAATTTTTCACCATGATCGAAATGGTCGTTGTCATCGTCATCATTGCGGCGTTGGCAGCGATCGCCACCCCGATGTATTTTAATCACGTCAAAGAATCCCGCGTCAGCACGGCAAAAGCTCAAATTGCCATGTTTGAACAGGCAATTTTCAGTTTCCGGGTTGATACCAAAAAGATGCCGGAATCTTTGGAGGAACTGGTTAAAAACAATCGGAATTTCAAAAAGTGGAAAGGTCCTTACATCAAAGGCGGCACTATTCCGCTTGATCCATGGGATAACGAATATGTTTTCAAAAAGCCGGGAACGCACGGCGAATTTGACATTATCAGTTATGGAGCTGATGGACAGCCTGGTGGTGATGGAGAAAACGCAGATATCGGGAATTGGGACACAGAAGAATGATCAGACGCCATCCTTACACATTATTGGAAATGATTGTGGTAACTGCCGTCATCATGCTGGTGGTCGGAGTTGCTACGGTCAATTTTTCCAATTTGCGTTTGGATAAATCTCCCGATGAATTGACCGAAGAATTGCGGCGAATGGGAGCTTTGTGCCGCAGATATGCCATTGTGCAAGGCAAATCGCAGGAAGTTTTTTACTATCACGAAAAGCGGATCATAAAATTTGATAAAGAGAGCATTTATCTTCCGGCAGAAACCAAATTATTAGTTAATGGTGTTGAACCGGAAGAAGATTTGATGTGCATGAAATTTTTTCCTGATGGCAATGCGGCAGTTGCCGCAATCGAGTTTGCCGCAGGAGAAGATGTCGCCGGGAACAATATCTACAAGAACTCGATGACAATGTTCATGAGTGAGGTGCTGTTCCGTGTCCTGAAGGAAGGAGTATATGAGCAGGGAATATATGAGTGGTGTGAAAAGAGCGTTCTT
>JAFVUZ010000145.1 GCA_017502435.1 Lentisphaeria bacterium | reverse complement strand
TTCCTTAACTTCCTTAAATTCCTTATTATCTGTCACGCCCTGCCGTCTGCATACGGCTGTGCCGTGTACCAGCCCGGCCTGTGCCGTGTCACATTACTTTTTCCTTCCGATAATACAAACTATATCACTTCAGCTTTTTATTTTACTCCCATTGCCTTCAGATTGTTGAAAGAAATTTTCATGGATTCAAAAATATCTCTGCCGGGGAAAGGCGTATCCTGTTCGATTGAATACCAGCGGACATTGGTATCACGGCAAGCCTGAAGAATTTTGTCCCATTCGAGATTGCCTTCGCCGATTTCACAGAAAACAGGATTCATATCAATAACTGCAAAATCTTTGAAATGAATTACTGAAATACGTCCGTTGAGTTTGCGGATCCATGTTTCAGGATTTGCTCCGCCACGCTGTACCCAATGCACGTCAAGTTCAGAAAAAACTCTTTTTGCATCGGTTCTTTCATAAAAAAGTTCCAATGCAGTTTTGTGCGGTTCGATATGGGTAAATTCAAAATGATGGTTGTGATAACCGAGTTTGATACCTTCAGCTTGCAGTTCCAAACTTTTTTCATTGAAAATGGCAACCAGTTCATCAAACTTTTCTTTTTCTTTGATATATTCCATCGGAGGTGCACCGAGAGCAACAAAATCACATTCAAGGGTGTGCATTTTGTCAATCAATTTTTTGGTATCATCTTTGATCATGGCAAGTCCGTCATGAGTGGCACAGCAGAAAAGACCGTGTTTATCAAGCTGTTTTTTGATGACTGCGGGTTCAAGCGGAATTGCGGAAACCTGAACGGCGTTGTAACCGATTTCACAGAGTTTGTCCAAAGTGCAGTCCAAATCACTTTCATTCTGGCAATATTCACGCAAATTAAAAAGGGTTACTGCAATCTGACTGTCGGGAAGATTCATTTTTTCAATCCTTTATTTTATATCATTTTTGATTTCATTGAGCATTTTTTCAAAACGGCGTCCGTATTCAACATAACTTGAATATTGAATTTCTGCCAGATTTGAGCTGTTTTCTGAAGCGTCATGGAAAACTGCCGCAACGTGCGGTTCCATTGAAAATCCGCCGTCATATCCATTCTTGAGCAAGTCAATCAGGATAGCACGGACATCACCGTTTCCATCACCTGCCCAGCAGTATTTGCAGGCTGGACGTGTTTTGCCGTCTTCAGTCGGTACCGCAGTACCGTCTTTTATATGAACATAAGAGATAAATTCCTTCACGTTATGATAAAATTCCCATGAAGACTGCAAAGCATAGGGGAAATTACCGATACGGCGATAATTGAAAACAGGATTGCCGGTGTCATAAATCAAAGTAAAAGCCTTGCTTTTGACATTATCGAGCAATTTCAATGTATGCAGATGTGACAAACCGCCATAATTCATGCAGTTTTCATGTCCGTAAACAATACCGTTGTCTTCACAGATTTTGACAAGTTCATTGACCTTGGCGAAAATAATCTTTTCAAGTTCGGGCTTATCAGGTTCTTCATCAACTGCGGTTCTGAAACTCATGGCACGGAGCAGTTTGATATTGAGTTTATGCATTCTGGGAATGGCATCAAAAAGAAGTTTTTTGCTCATTTCAAATGCTTCGTCACTGCGTGCATCCATACCCCAGTTGGCAATGGAACTGCCGTAACAGTTGAAAGCAACTCCTGCATTATCAAGTTTTTCACAGAGAGAATCAAATTCAGCATCCGTCAGAGTGGAAAGATTTTTGCCGTTGATATTACGGGTTTCAATATATTTCCATCCCAATTCCTTTGTTGCCTTGATCTGAACATCAATATCTGCACCAGCTTCATCAGCAAATCCGGTAAAAAACATAGTTTCCTCCTTTTTCAGTAAGATTTGGCCATATCGTCGGCAGTTGCTTCATTGACGACAACTTTTTTCTGATAACGGCTTGTTGCAACCAGTTTTTCAAGTTCGGCGGCATATTCGTCTGAATCCATCGGCAGAGTGACAACTTTGTCTTTCAAGCCGGCAAGGAGCATGGAGTTTCCAAGTTCCAGACCGCGGATACCTTCAGCCATGGGAGCCAGCAAGGGAGTATCTTTAAGAATGGCATTGGCTACGTTTTCAATAACGTTGCGGTGTTGATGAGCAGCGGCTTCATTATTGACCGGAATCTGACAAATCCATTTATCGGCGATACCGAAAGATTTTTTTGTAGTTTTGCAGAACTCTGAGGTTTCGATTTCGTTGCGGACAAAAGTGATTTTACCGTCTTCGTAAATCAGTTTGCCTTTTTCTGCAGTGATTTCCAAACGGTTGTCACCGGGCATTTCTCCGGTAGAAGCGATGAAGTTACCGACGGTACCGTCTTCATATTCCATATAAACATTAACTTCATCTTCGACTTCAATATCGTGATATTTGCCGAATTTGACCACTGCACGGACTGTTTTGGGCAGACCGAAAAGCCACTGCCACAAATCCAGCTGATGCGGGCACTGATTGAGCAGCACACCGCCGCCCTCGCCTCTCCAGCTGGCACGCCAGTCGCCTGAATCATAATATGCCTGTGAACGGAACCAGTCAGTGATGACCCAGTTGATGCGGCGGATTTTGCCGAGTTCACCATTATCGATGAGCTGTTTGATTTTTTTATGAGTGGGAATGATACGCTGATTGAACATGAGAGACTGTTTGAGTTCGGGATGTTTTGCACCTTCAGCGATCAAACGTTCAGCTTCTTTTTTATGAACGGCGATGGGTTTTTCAACGATGATATGTTTGCCTGCCTTCAGAGCTTTGATTGCCAGATCGGGATGAAAATAATGCGGAACAGCAATGATAACAGCTTCAATGTCGGCTTCTTTGAGGAAAGTATCAACATCGGTGTAGCATTTGATTTTCTCACGGGTTGCAGCATTGATACGGTCAAAAGCTTTGGGATTGATGTCACATACGGCAGTCAATCTGCAATTTGAGAGTTCTCCGATATAACGGACATGACCTGACCCCATATTTCCGATACCGATAATACCGAATTTTACAAAATCCATTTTTAAATCCTCCTTGTATGTGTGAATTGAAATTTTTGAAATCATGCAATAATACAACATTATACAATAATATAATACTGCAAAAAGAAAATTCCATTTCTTTAATATGATTTTAATAAAAAAAGTTGTATTCTTTTATCACAAAAACATAATAAAATTAAGATTTTCAACCGTTTACACCTTGAAATATTTGTATTCTTGTATTATATTAACTGCAAAGTAAAGGAGAAAAAAATGTTGACAAAAACATCAATGATAGAACAGTTTCTGCTGCACGAAATAACATCCGGAAAAATACATACCGGCAGCAGAATCCCGTCCCGAAGCCAGTTGTGCAAAAGGTTTAACTGTTCCCGGACGATTGTTGAACGTGCAATCACAGCTTTAAGCCTGCACGGTTATCTGACAGGGCAGCAGGGCAGCGGAACTTATGTCATCAGCACTGCACCATCCGGCAGACAGATAAACAAGTTGAGAATTTTATATGATTTCAGCATCGACAATGCAGCTTCAAGCATCCTGCCGTCGCCGAATCTTGACGATATGAATATCAATGTCAAAATCCTGCCGATGAATCAACTGCAGACGGATTTTGACAAATTGAGTATGCCCGGCACTGCAATTATCGCTTTGCGTCCGGGGGTAAACAAAATAATTCTTCTCGAAAAATTACAAAAAAGAAATATCCCCATCCTGCTGCTCAACCGCAATTATGAAGGATTTGATTACATTATGACAGATCCGCAAAGCAGCATCAAAGAAGGACTTTCGTGGCTGCTGATCGAATCCGGACGCAATATCGGTTTTGTATCCCGCCGCCCGGGTACGATACGCCCTTATCTTGCAGAACGCATACTTTCATTTTATGAAGCGGCAACGGAACTCGGAGCAAATTTGACTCCGGAATGGTGCATCAGCAGGAATTTTTTTGATTATACAGAAGACACGGCAGAAGTCGGACGGAGACTTTTCGGTTCTCCGAAGCATCCTGACGGCATATTCATTCTGGATGTTGACCTCGTACTGCCGATAATCAGTTACGGTCAAAGTTACGGACTAACTCCCGGCAAAGATTACAAACTTCTGACATTCGATGAAGTTCCGGAACTTGCGGGACGTCCGAATATCGCCATGATGAAACAGCCGAATCTTTTGTACGAAAAAGAAATCCGCCGCTGGTTGAGTGCCCTGCATACAAACACACCATTCCAATCCGCACTGAAAACAGAACTGCAAATATTCCGTGACTGACACTGTCGAACTGTAATTGGCAAATTATCTTGAATATTTGATTTTGCTGTAAACAATCGAATCTATTTCGTCGTATTCATCCTGCGAGAATGTACAACGGTTGGGGGATTGAACAGTTTCAGCGATTTGTTCAGGCGAACTTGCTCCGCACAAAACAGAAGTCACTCCCGGACGGCTCAAAAGCCATGCCAGTGCCATCTGTGACAATGTCTGATTGCGGCGTTTGGCAAGAGCGTTGAGTTTGGAAATCTTTTCCATCAAATCCGGCGTGATACTGTCTTTTTTGAGGAAATGATTGCGTACAGCACGGGAATCTTCAGGAATGCCATTCAAATAACGGCTACTCAAAAGTCCCTGTGCCAGAGGCGAGAAACAAATCCCCCCTACTCCAATTTGCTGCAGCATATCAAACATACCGGATTTCTCCAGTTCTCTGCCGAGCATATTGAAACGCCCCTGATAAATGACACCCGGTGTTTTGAGCTCACGCAAAATCGTAAATGCCTTCAATGCGTCTTCCGTATTGTAATTGGAAATACCGACATACAAAGCACGTCCACTGCGGACAATATAATCCAATGCCTGCATACTTTCCTCAACAGGAGTATCAGGATCAGGTCTGTGATGATAAAAAATATCCACATATTCAAGCCCCATACGCTTCAAACTCTGGTCACAGCTGGCAATCAGACTTTTGCGTGAACCCCATTCGCCGAAAGGCCCTTTCCACATATGGAATCCGGCTTTGGTGGAAATCACAAGTTCATCGCGGTACGATTTGAAATCTGCGGCAAATATTTTACCGAAATTCTCCTCTGCAGAACCAGGTTCCGGGCCGTAATTATTGGCAAGGTCAAAGTGAAATATTCCCAGATCAAATGCCTTGCGAAGCATTTTCTGTGCATTTTCAAAGGAATCCACACTGCCGAAATTATGCCATAACCCAAGCGAAACTGCAGGCAGTACAAGCCCGCTTTTACCACTTCTGCGGCACGGCATTACTTCATAACGGTCGGGATTGGCGGTATAACTGTTCATAAAACCTCCGTTTTTTAATTTTTTCTGAAGATATTTTACACCATTTTTGATATTTGTCAAGAATTTTTTACAATTTTATAAATTTATTACGCTTTCTTTTTCAATTTGGCAAGCTCAACCCACGCTCCGGATCTGTAACGCAGATAAAAACCGATAATCCGGACAAGCCAGTCAAACACCATGGCGATCCATACCGCCAATACCCCGCTGTGTATCCAGCCGGCAATAAGATAACTGAACCCCAATCTGACTATAAACATTGAACCGACTGAAACTACCATCGTATACCGGACATCATTCATAGATCGCAATATACAGGGAAATACAAATGAACTCGGCCACATGATCATTCCAAGTCCGTTATGTATCAATATCAGATAAAATGCCAGCTGTCTCGTTTCAACATCTATTTTACTGAAACACATCAGTATAAAAGGTGTCAATGCAAAAACAAAAATATTCCATAATATATGACCGATATATGCCCACCCCATCATTTTGGCAACATAATATCTTACCTGTTCTTCAATCCCTGCGCCGACCGCTCTGCCGATAACAGTAACCACCGCAAGACAGCAGACACTGCCGCAGATACAGCCGAACATATCAACCGTATTTGCCACTGCATTCGCCGCTATTTCACGCGTTCCGTAAGATGCAATCAACCCCAGCACAAGCACTCTGCCGAACTGAAAAACTCCGTTTTCAATACCGCTCGGGATACCGATATAAAGCATTTTTTTCACAAACTGCAACGACAGACGGAAGCCTTTTTTGAAGTCTATGTAAATACTTTTTGACCTGTCTGACATCATGCAGATAATGATAAGCATTGCCACAAAACGGGCAAATAAAGTCGCAGCTGCAGCCCCGGCAACTCCCATTTTGAAAAGATAAATCAAGAGAGCATTACCGATAACATTGACAATATTGCTGACCAACGAGATGTACATGGTAACTTTGGTACGATTCATCACACGGAACAAAGCAGCACACCCTCCGTATAATGCAATGAACGGAAACGACACCAGAGTTATCCTGAAATAACTATGCACCGCTTCATTAACATCAGGAGCAAGTTTACCGTAAAGCAAACGGACAACATCTGCCATAAAAAATTCCCCGACAACAAAAACCGCTACCCCCATGGCCAAAGCGACGACAAGAAGCTGTTTTGCACACTCTCTTGCACGCACAAAATGCTTTGCCCCGAGATATTGAGAAGTAACAACAGCACCGCCTGTGGTGATAGAAAAAGCAACACTTGCGACGCAGTTATTGAACATATCAACCAATGAAACTGCGGAGATACTTGCTTCTCCCAGTCCCGCCACCATAAGCGTATCCGCACTTCCAACCAGTATAAAAAGCAGCTGTTCAAAAAAAAGCGGAATAATCAGTCTGAAAATATCTTTTGAAGTAAAAAGAGTATATTTTTTACTATCGCCGAGAAAGCGTAATTTTTTCCTTATTTTTTTATATCCGCTGCGGATATATGCCGTAATCATTCAAGCCGTCTCCAACCAATTCCTTTTATACATCTTCATATTGTTTGCCAATGCAATTAATTCGCAGCAATCTCTTTCATCAGACGGACTGAGAAGTACAGACAGCGGGGCAAGTGGAAGAATGTTTTCCATTTGCCGCCTTTGAGCATATGGGTCGGTTCACCCTGACGGTTCAAATATGCAAACCATTCGCCGTATTTGGGATCCGGGAAGTGTTTCCATGTCCAGTCATCAAGTTTCCTGAACCACTCTTTGAAAACCTCTTTGCCGGTAAGTTTGTAGGCATACAGCGAAGCAATGATCGCTTCATTATGCACCCACCAGAGTTTCATATCATGCTGAAGTTCCAGATGCGGTTTGCCAAGTACATCCATAAAGTAATAGATTCCGCCGTACTGTTTATCCCATCCATATTCAAGTGTTGAAAGAATTATATCGCAAATCTTATTGATTTTTCCCTCTGAACCTGGACGTTTTTCCAGATAAGAGAGCAAAAACCACATAGCTTCCAATGCATGACCGGGATTGAGCATACGGCCCTGACAGCTTTCCAGATCAGTTGTGCCGTCCGGTTTCATATTTTCAAAAACAAGTCTGAAAACCGGTACATAGAAAAAATTCAAAACCTTGTCCAATGCGATTTCGCAGCTGTCAGCATATTTATTTTCCCCGAGACAGTCATCCATAATAAGTCCGAGATTTGCCATCATCATAAACTGTCCGAGTGAAAGATAACTTTCCTTGCCCTCAAGCCCTTTATTCCACTGCAATGCAGGATTTGAACTTTGAGCACGCTTGAGATAATTGTTCATCGCCTCTTCAGCGGCAGCTTTGTAAAGTTCCTTTTTCGTCGCTTTGTACAAAAATGCCGCACCCATCGCCGCAAAACAATCACTGAACAGACTATACGGTGCCATCGCAGGTACTCCCTTGCGGTTCAATGCAAAATAATACATCCCGTTTTCATCTCTGCCATGCTTGTACAAAAAGTCAAATCCATCCTCCGCTATCTTCAGAAATTCTTCCTTCTTGTACGGCGACAGATAAAATTCCATGAACATATAGACTATACGCCACTGCATCCACATATACTTATTTGTATCATAAACACTCCCGTCACGGTCCAAACTCGTAAAATATCCGCCGAACTCTTTGTCAATACAGTTCTTCTCCCAAAACGGAATAACATTGTTCACAAGTTCATTCTCATAACGCTCAATACAACTTTGCCAATTCATATTTTTCTCCTTTTTATGTTAAATGATGATTCGATGCATGGGGAGAAGAAAAAACCTTTTGAGGAAAGGTTCTTTTCTTCTCCCCCTGCACCCCCTCATCTTTTTCCAAACCTTTTAAGATACTGTCACTAAAAAATTTTAAGGGGTTTGGGGTATAGTGAGTTGCAGCAGCAACGAGCGGCAATACCCTAACTGTGGCGAATCCGGCGGAAGATTTGTTTCGTCATTCCCCAAAAAAGGGGGAGGACGAAACGAACATTCCGCCGAAAAACTGCCGGACACCACACGGCACTCCATCCATTCGCGTCAGCGTAATTCCGCACCGGGTCGTAC
>JAFVUZ010000144.1 GCA_017502435.1 Lentisphaeria bacterium | reverse complement strand
GTATCAGGCCGCTGTCGGCAAGCCAGTCATCCAGCCCCGCCGTCCAAACAGCCGCCTGGACAAGGTGCGCTATATGTTTCAGAAGATAATGTAACGTCTTGCGCAATGCAAGCGTTCATTGCTGGCTATTGCGAAATATCACAGCCATCCCATAGGAAAAGAAAAAGTTGAAAGATGATGGTTCTGGATGCAACTTATATTTCAGCAAAAAAAACAAGGAGCATCCATGAAACCATCAAAGCATAAAATGACCGTGTTATCGCAAATATTCAAGTTGATTCCGCGAAATTTGATACCGAAACTTGCGAATGATTTCGGAATTGACCGTCAGTCGCGTGTGTTCAGTCCGACAAGTCACGTTCTTGCACTGGTCTTCGGACAACTGACGCATGCGCTCGGCTTGAACGACATTTGCGATACGCTTCGGAATCATTGCGGTTTGGTGAGCAAGATTCGTGCTTGCGTTCCGCCGAGCCGTAATGGTTTGTCCTATGCAAACCGGAATCGCGACGCAGGCATGGCAGAAAAACTGTTCTGGGAAGTTCTTGCTCATTTGAATGAGATCAGTCCGAACTTCCGGATTCAAGGCAGGCAATACTGTGCGTTGCCGAGACGCTTCAAGCGCATGATCCACGTGGTCGATTCGACAACGCTTCAGCTGATCGCCAACTGTCTGGACTGGGCGAAACACCGCAGGCGGAAAGCAGCGGCAAAAATGCATTTGCGTCTGGATTTGCGTTCCTTTCTGCCGAATTTCATTCTTGTAAAAACAGCCGGGACTCACGATTCTGCGGAAGCACCGGCACTTTGCGAGGGAATCAATGAAGGTGAAATTGTCATCTTCGACAAGGCATATGTCGACTTCAAACACCTTTGGCGGCTTTTCCAACGCGGCGTTTTCTGGATCACCCGTGCCAAGGACAACATGAAGTATGATGTAGTGGGACAGCACAGCGCACCCAAGCTCAATATTCTTCGAGATGTTGTCATCAGACTGACCGGACAGCGCACTTGCGTCTGGTATCCTGAAACTCTCCGTCTGATCGAAGCAATCGTCGAAGTCGATGGAAAGCCCAAACACATGACCTTCATCACCGACAACTTCACTTGGGCGGCAGGCTCTATTTGCGATCTTTACAAGGCTCGCTGGGCCATTGAAGTTTTCTTCAAGGAAATCAAACAGACTCTTCAGCTCTCAGACTTCATTGGCTACAACGAGAACGCGGTGCGCTGGCAAATATGGACGGCTCTTCTCACATATGTTTTACTCCGCTTTATTGCATGGCAGAATGAATGGAAGCATACCTTTACAAGATTGTTCACTGCCTTGCGCGGAGTCATCTGGCGCTGTCTGGACATGGGAAGCGTCCTCAAATGCTGTGGGACAGCATCTGATCCTGTCCGCATGCGAGGAGCTCCGGAACAGGCATATTTACCAGGATTCGCTCCAATTTAACCAACCCAAAGAAAGGAAAAACCGGAAATGGGTAATTTCAGAAAACAATCAATGCAAGCTCAATTGGGAGGGCAAAAATGACTATTTCAAAGAAGTATGGGACGGCACTGAAAACATTTTGTTCGTCATTTTCGCAGAACCTTTAATTGGAAGGACGAAATAATAAAATCATACAATAACCACTTGGATATCATCGGAATATTTTCTCTTTCTAAAACTCAATTCAATTCCCATTTGTGGGAAAACTATGCTGAAGATGGGTTTTGCGTAGAATTCGATTATCGTTCCGATTTTTTCAGCAGACGTTCCCCCGATATAACAGGCACTGGGGAATTGTATGCTGTCAACTATTCCAACACTCCGATTGTTTTTGATGCAAGGAAGTTTTTTTCTTCTGAACATAATGATTATATGCAACTTGAAGTGTTTTATCAAAAAACGACAAAGTGGTTTCTGGAAGATGAAGTTCGTATTATCAGATTTAGGTGTTTGGCCGATCAACAAAGCGATGAGGGCAGAGTGAGCCTGTTTGAGATTCCGAAATGTGCAATATTGTCTGTGTATTTCTCACAAACGGCAACCTCATCGTTCATAAAAGAAAATACGCCTGTGATAAGAAAAAATCTGGGAAATATTCCCGTGTATAGGATTGTCGATGTGACCACAAAACGTGTTGAACCAATTTAGATTTTGTCTTAACTTAAAACTATAGGGGTGGGTTTTCGGGAGAAATGGATGTTTCCGATGATGTGAGGACTGATTTCGGTGAGGACTTTAGACTTGCTTGAAAACGAGCGGCTCGGGTGCGGAGTGAGGACTTTTTGCATAAAATCAAGTTCAAACTCCATCGCCGCCAAACATAACCTCTCCTCGGAAATTTTGCGAACCCTCTAAACGAGGATTTGAGTTTACGCCCGTCCCCGTGGCGGGCATTGGACGTGAAAAACCAACTCGTCTAAAATTTTCCATCTTCCCTTATAAGGCGTCCCGCGTTAGATTTTCGGTTTCGACTTTTGTTAACCTCCACCAGCCTTCGAAAAGCCGCCAGAATCTGACGGCTTTTTTTTACGGCTTGGCAAGCCAGTTCCGCGAATAGCGGGTGGATTGGCAAGCGTAAAACGACAGCGAAGCTGGCGAGGAAGGCTGTCGCGCCGTAGCCTTGGCGGAGGCGGACAAATACGCATTGCACAACAGCAGAGGTCAATATGCAGAACTTCCACTATGTTTATATTCTGATAGATACAACCACTGAAACACATCATTATGTAGGTTCAACGCAAGATTTGCAAGCCCGCCTTGCCAAACACAATGCAGGTGAAGTGCCTCATACCTCAAAATTCAAGCCGTGGCGTATTCAAACTGCAATCGCCTTTGACAGCAAAGAAAAAGCCGTTGCTTTTGAAGATTACCTGAAATCCGGATCTGGCAGAGAATTCGCCAAACGGCATTTCTGAAATTGTCAAAAAAAATACCAGTAATGGTTGTAAACACCTTTTATAGACGGTATATTAAGACTAGACATTAAATTTGGAGTTTCAGGTGGAAATCGCAAGAATATTCTTCTCTATTGCATTATTCTCTTTAGGAGTGTGTTGGCTTTGTAATATAATGACATTGTTTTCCAGACCGCACAAATGGTGTGAATTGCTGATATTTCCTCAACTTATTTGGTTTGCTCTTGGAATTATTGTATTCGGATACGGAGAAATATATTTTAAGCCGCAAACAGAAATACAATGGTATCTCGTAACTTATGGATATCCTATTTTTCTTTTGCCGGTACAAATTTGGTCGTGCAACAAGTTTTTTTCTTTATACAGAAAACAAAAGCAGGACAATGAAAAATTTTTATATTTGGCGATTTCTCAAATGATTTCAATGCTTATGTTTTCTTCAGTTTGGATTTTATTGGGATATGCAGTTATATGGTCACAAGCAGCATAATTACCGGAATGATGCAAATTTCAGAAAATTGACCGGGAAAGTCCTCTGCATTGCATTTTAACGACTTTTGCTTTCCTGATACTTTTTTCGCAGTTCTATGACTCTCTATCATATCAGGTATTGCGACAACGAACTTTTCTATTATTTGAGTGTAAAAAATCGCAGTAAAAAAAGTTTTATTGCGGCACATAATGGGGAACGCTTAACGGACTATTCGTATTTATTCGTAAAATCGTGTCCGAGTTCCCGGTAATAGTCGATCATAACCTGACAGGAAGCTGTATCTTCGGTGGCAAGGAACCGCAGTTGTTCATCAATGGCACTCACTGCATACGGCGGCAACTCATCCCGCAGTAAACAAGCGTAATTCACCAGCATTGAAGCGCAAATCAGTGATGTTGTATCG
>JAFVUZ010000143.1 GCA_017502435.1 Lentisphaeria bacterium | reverse complement strand
CTACGCCGTGACAAGGCAGGCGGAGGAACGCGTCAGCGTAAAAGAGAGGCGGGTGGAACGCCGGGCGGCGTAAGCCCATGCAAAAAAGCACAAAATAAGTTATCTCCCCATATTGGGAATATAGCATTTATAAAAAAATACTGTATCCCGAAATCTTTATTTTTTATCTTTCCTGACCTTTTATGCAAATTTTAACGCTAAAAATACAAAAAAACTTGAAAGTATAATTTTTTGCAGTATATTCATTATACAATAATATATTATGTCCAATTCAACTTTAAAGGAGTTTTTATGAAAAAATTTAACGGAAAAGTCGCCGTAGTTACCGGCGGAGGCGGTATCCTCTGCAGTGTTATGGCTGAAGCCCTCGCTAATGCCGGTGCTAAAGTCGCCATCCTCGACCTCAAAGAAGAAGCCGCAAAAAAAGTCGCTGACAAAATCAATGCCGCAGGCGGTTCCGCTATCGGTATTGCCGCAAACGTTCTTGATATCGAAAGCCTCAAAGCCGCAGAAAAAACCGTTTCCGATACTTTCGGTCCCTGCGATATCCTCGTCAACGGTGCCGGCGGCAACAACCCCAAAGGTACAACTTCCAAAGAATTTCTCTTCCCCGAAGACCTCAAAGGTGAAATCGAAGGTCTTACCTCTTTCTTTGACCTCGATCCCGCAGGTGTCGGTTTCGTTTTCAATCTGAACTTCCTCGGCACTCTGCTGCCCACTCAGGTTTTCGCCCGCAAAATGGCAGAAAAACAGTCCGGAAATATCATCAATATTTCCAGCATGAATGCTTTCTGCCCCCTGACCAAAATTCCCGCATATTCCGGTGCAAAAGCCGCCATCAGCAACTTCACCCAGTGGCTCGCAGTTCACTTCTCCAAAGTCAACATCCGCGTAAATGCCATTGCTCCCGGTTTCTTCCTGACAGAACAGAACCGTACTCTCCTCACCAATCCCGACGGTTCTCTGACGGCACGCGGCAATACAATTCTCGCCCATACTCCCATGGGTAAATTCGGCAAACCCGAAGACTTGATCGGTGCTTTGCTTTTCCTTACAGACGATGAACAGGCAGGCTTTATCAATGGTATCGTTCTCCCCGTTGACGGTGCTTTCGCCGCATTTTCAGGAGTTTAATTACTATGTTTATGAAAGAATGTTTCCGCTGGTACGGTCCCAATGACCAGGTCACGCTCGAACACGTCCGCCAGACCGGTGCAACAGGTGTTGTGAGCTCTCTGCACCACATTCCTTACGGCGAAGTCTGGACCGTTGAAGAAATCGAAAAATACAAGAAAAACATTGAAGCTCACGGTTTAACTTGGGACGTTGTCGAAAGTCTCCCCGTTCATGAAGATATCAAAACCGCCTCCGGCAAATACCTTGAATACATCGAAAATTACAAAATCTCACTCCGCAACCTCGGCAAATGCGGCGTAAAAACTATTGTTTACAACTTCATGCCCGTTCTCGACTGGGTTCGTACCGATTTGCGTTACAAACTCCCCGACGGTTCTGAAGCATTGTATTTCAATCAGGCTCAATTCGCCGCCTTTGAACTCTTCATCCTTGAACGCGAAGGTGCAGAAAAAGATTATCCCGCAGAAAAAATCGCCGAAGCCAAAGTCTTTTATGACAATATGTCCGAAGATGAACGCAAAGCCTTCACCTCCAACATCATTGATAACTTCCCCGGCTTCAAAGGTGTCACTCTCGATCAGGTCAAAGCCATGCTCGCAAAATACAAGACTCTGACCCGCAAAATGCTCGAAGACAACCTCACTTACTTCCTCGCCGAAGTAACTCCTGTCGCTCTCGAAGCCGGATGCACTCTCAACATCCACCCCGACGATCCCCCCTACCCCATCCTCGGATTGCCCCGCGTTTTCGGCAACAGTGCAGACATCGACCGCCTGTTGACTTCCGTTGACAATGCAGCCAACTGTATCAACTTCTGTGCCGGAAGTTTCTCCGGAAGTCTCAAAAATGACGTGCTTGCCATGTTCAAACAGTGTGCCCCCAGAGTCGGTTTCGTCCACCTCCGTTCAACCCAGCACGACGGCAAAGGCAACTTCTTTGAAGCCAACCACCTCGAAGGCGTCGTCCCCATGTTTGAACTCGTCAAAGCTATCTGCGAAGAACAGATCCGCCGCAAAAAGGAAGGCCGTGCCGATTGGCAGATTCCAATCCGCCCCGACCACGGTCATACCATGCTCGATGACCTCGCAAAACCCCAGTGTGCCAACCCCGGCTACACCGCTATCGGCCGCCTCAAAGGTCTCGCCGAAATCCGCGGTCTCGAACTCGGCATCATGAAAGCATTCTATCCCGAATATCTTTGATAAAAGATAAGCGTTTTTTGCAGGAGGGGAAGAAAAAACCTTTTGGCGTTCCACCCGCCTTTTTATATGGTTCTTTTCTTCCCCTCCTGTCTTGTCCCGCCATAGCCTTCGGCGACGGCGGAACCATCTCATCTTTTTCCAAACCTTTTCAGGTATTTTATCTATATCTTATACAAAACTCTGTCGCAAATGGCGGAGTTTTTTTATATTAACTTTTCTTTTTGAAAAAGGGATGGGGTTTAAGGGGAAGGGAAAAAACTTTTTCTTTTAATCAAGAAAAAGTTTTTTCCCTTCCCCTTTTTAAATCTGCCACACCGCTTTAACAAAACGGGAACGTCCGGTGTAATCTTTGATAATTTCTGCATCCTGCCAGCCTTTTATGCTCAAATGTTCTTTTAATCTGACATCTTGAGACGGATCTATTTCAAAAAACGCAGCACCGCCTTTTTTCATAAAATGCGGCAGTTCGGCAATACAGCGTATAATAATTGCCAGACCGTTGTCATCAGCGGTCAAAGCAAGCTGCGGCTCGTATTCACGGACTTCGCTCTGTGCAGTGTAATAATCATCATACGGCACATACGGAAGATTGGCACCGACAGCGTCGATTTTTATATCGGATGGGCAATTTGCAAGCAGATCACTTTCAATAAATTCAATATTTGAAACGTTGAGATTTTGAGCATTCAAACGGGCAGTCTGCAATGCCGCATGGCTGATGTCAAAAGAGTACACCCGCACATCCGGTCTCTCCAATGCAACTGAAATGCCTATACAGCCGGAACCGCAGCCGATGTCAGCCATCACTCCGTTACAGGGCAGAAAATCAATCAGTTTTTCAACCATGATTTCCGTTTCCGGTCGTGGAATCAGAACGTCGGGATTGACAATAAATTCACTGTTGAAAAAAAATGCTCTGCCGAGAATATACTGAATCGGTTCACGTTTTTTTCTCCGCTCAAGCACAGATTGAAATTTGCTCAAATCTGCATCAGCAGTATCCAAAAAAACATCATTGCCGTACAAATATTCAATAACAAGCCTTGCTTCGGCTTCGGGCGAATCGACTTTAATAGCGGTAAATTCCGCAGTAATATATTGCAAAAGATTCATTTTTTCCTGCTCTTCTGGCACTTCGGACAATAAAAAGAACTTCTGCCGCCCTGGACAATACGCTCAATAACAGAACCGCAAACGAGACATTTTTCACCATCTCTGCCGTAAATTTTGAGTTCACGGGCAAAAGCCCCCTGCGACCCGTCAACATGACGGAAATCCGAAATCGTACTGCCTCCGCACTCAATGGCAAAATTCAAAATCCGTTTGATATGCTCCACCAGCAGATTGCATTGCTTCAAAGTCAGTTCATTGGCAGGCTGTTCAGGATGCACTCCGGCGGCAAAAAGCACTTCAGCGGCATAAATATTTCCAACCCCGGTCACAACAGCATTGTCAGTAATAAAAAGTTTGGCGGGAGTCTTCTTTTTCTGTGCTGCCGCATACAGAAATCTGCCGTCAAATTCATCCGAAAGCGGTTCAATCCCAAGTTTTTTGAGAACGGGAATATCATCATTTGCAAAATATTCAACCTGACTGAAACGCCTCGGACACTCAAATTTCATAATCATTCCATTGGAAAGATGAAAGAAAATATGCTCATGTTTACGCCGTTCCGACGGTTCCTCGATACGGACAACTCCGGTCATGCCATAATGCATCAAAAGTACTGAACCATCAGAAAAACGCACCAGCGAATAACGCCCGCGGCGATCAACTGCGACAATTTTTTTATTACACAACGGAGCAGATTTCAAAGGTTCTATCGGAGTACGCAGCCGGGGAGAAAAAACTTCTGTTTTAACAATATGCAGACCTACCAGCCCTTTGGCAAGGGCCCGGCTGATAGTTTCAACTTCAGGAAGTTCAGGCATCAGAGACTTATTCCTTTTAACTTTTTGTACAGTGATACCGCATAAGAATCACTCATGCCGGATAAATAATCAAGCACTGTAATAATTCTGACATAAGGCTTTGTCCGCCAAAGCGGCGTGTTGATATAACGGCTCATTTCAGGCAGCAGATGTATCAGTTTACGACTGCGTGGAGATGCCGATTCTCCATGTTCGGCAATGTCATTGCAAGTGGCAACAAAAATATCCAGCATACCGGAAAATAGTTCATATCCGGCGGCGATGACTTCAATAACTCGCGGAGTGGTATAAATTACTTCGGCACTGCGTTTGAAAATCTGCTGCAGCGGTTCAACTGCAGGAATACAATCAATAAGAGATTTATCCATTGTACCATTCATGATTTCTTCATAATGCTCCAGAAAAACAGCCGTTGCCTGATCGACCAGTCTGCCGATGGCTTTTGAACGCAGATATTCGGCTTTCTGAACTTCGGATGCCATATCTTCCAGATTATCAAACACTTTGGGATCGGCAATGACTGCCCCGAAAAGTTCCTCAAGTTCACTGTAACGGATACGCCCGGCAATCAAACCATCCTCAAAGTCAACCACCCGGTATGCAATATCATCCGCCGCTTCAACCAGAAACGCCAGCGGATGACGGACAAAACTGTATGTATCAATTTCAATCAGACCGAGTTCCAATGCAACTTCACGGAAAAGGTCTTTGTCCAACTGAAAAAAGTTGAATTTTTTTCCGGCTACCCCCTGCGGACGTATTCTTGCAGATGAGACAGTCGGATATTTGGCAAAAGCACCGAGTGTGGCACAGGTCAGCTGCATTCCTCCCTTGAGATTGGGATTCTGAAGTTTGGCAAGTATCCGGAACCCCTGGGCGTTACCTTCATATCTGGCAATATCGCAAATCTCCTCCTCCGTCATATTTTTGCGGCAGACTGCGGCTACTTCTGAATGGCCGAACCAGTATTGCACAGCCTCTTCCCCCGCATGACCGAAGGGAGGATTGCCAATGTCATGTGCCAATGTCGCCGCCGCCACTACTGCACCGACATCCGCCGGATGCAATGACAGTTTCTCCTGTTCGCAAATAAATGCTCCGGCTCCTGTTCCAAGCGATCTTCCGATAGATGAAGCCTCCATACTGTGTGTCAGACGGGTGCGGACATAATCGGTTTCACTCAATGGAAAAACCTGTGTTTTGTCCTGAAGTCTGCGGAAAGGAGCGCTGAAAACAATGCGGTCAAAATCTTGTTGAAAAGGCGATCTTTTAGCCATTGCCGGCTGAATATGCTCCATCCCGAGACGGCGGCATGAGAGAAGTTTTTCCCACTTCATCATAATAAATCAAACCCTCTCTGCATTTTCTGCAATTTCAGCAATGATTGCGTCGTAATCGGGAATGAGTGCCTCCTCGGCTTCGATTGTTGCAATATCTGAAACAGTTGCCGCCTGCGAAGGAGAGAAAACTGTACAACTGTCAGGAACCTGAACATTTGACAAAGCAAATGTGCCGATTTTTTCGGCAATACGGATGGTTTCCATTTTGTCCATACCGACGAGCGGACGCAAAACCAGCATCGGGGTTGCAGCATCAATGGTACGCATATTCTGCAATGTCTGCGAAGCAACCTGTCCGACCGAATCTCCGGTCAAAAGAGCAATACGGTGATATTTATTGGCAATCTTTTCTGCAATTCTCAACATTCCGCGACGGTAAAGAATAGTTCTGTATTTGGGAGTACAGTAATCACGGACACGTTTTTGAAACTCAACCAGATTGCAGAGAAAAAGTTTGCCTCCGCGTTGAAAAAGATTCATATGTTCTGCGATACGCTTGATTTTGTCAGTTGTCTCCTGCGGAGTGTACGGATTGCTGTGAAATGCCACAAAATCAACCGGACAGCCGCGTTTCATCGTCATATAACACGCAACCGGCGAATCAATACCGCCGGAAAAAAGTGCCACTGCCCCCTCATTGCTTCCGACCGGCAAGCCACCCGGTCCTTTGTATTCATTGAGGAACAAAAGAGCAAATTCATCCCGCACCTCGCAGCCGAAAGTAACCTGTGCATCATCCAGATTCACAGTCAGACGATCCTCATCGACCACACTGGTCAAAGCATCGGCAAGACGGATTTCAATATCTTTGGAACGGAGAGGAAAAGCCTTGTTGCTTCTTCTTGCCCGCACACGGAAAGTCACATTGCTGTATTTTTCAAAAAGTTCAAAAAAAACACCGGGAGCAAGTTCTTTCACTTTATTTTCCAGAACGTCAATATCCGCTTCAAGTTTGATTGCAGGTGAAAAACTCTCAATACCGAAAGTGCGTTCAAGAACTTTTGCAATCTCCTGAAGTTCCTCTGCATCAAAAAGTTCTCCGTCTTTTTTTTCAATCCAGATTCTGCCTCTGACCCGGCGGACGGGATAATCAAATCCCGCCTTTTTGAACAGACAGTGAATATTATCCACCAGACAGCGTTCAAACATTATGCGGTTATTGCCTTTGGTAGCAATTTCATGATAACGGCAGAGAATTGAATTGAACATCATAGCGGAAACTCTCCTCAATCCATGTCTTTGAAAACTTCTTCGTCAAGCGGAGCGACTTCGGCAAGAACAGCTTTTTTGCCGTTAGGCAGATCAAGCAGAGTGCCTTTTTTCTGATTGTTGATTACCTGACCGAGACGGGTTTTGTAAGAGAGGTAATTTTTTTCAGGATTTCCGTCCCATGCACCGAGAAGATAATATGTTTCAGTAACATCGCTGTCTTCATATTTCAAAGTGACTTTGCTGCCGATGACAGCAGTATCGCCGACTTTAACTTTGTGCATATCAATAGTTTGAACGGACATGAGTTCCTGTTCAAGTTCACCGCGGCGGCGGGAAAGGAAGTTGCGGCGTTCTTTGGCGGCATCAAATTCAGCATTTTCACGGAAGTCGCCGTGGGCACGTGCGGCTTTGAGTGCCTCACGGTTTTCGGGCTGATGGATTTTGATAATGTCGTCAAGTTCCTGCATAAGTCTGCGGTGAGACTGAATACTTGTATATGAAGGCTCGTTATCGGCCTGTTTCTGACTTGAGCGTTTGATTTCTTCTTCACTCATACCAGCCTGCAGAATCTTTTCACCTGCACCCTGTTCCAGATGGCTCTGAAGTTCTTTGGATGAACGGGCAAGTTTTACGACCAAACTCTGACGTTCACCGGAAGAGAGGAAAAGTGCCGCCTGCAAAGAAGCGGTAAGTTTGAGCGGGTCGCCTGCAAGTTTGACCAGGAATTTATGGAAATCAGCATTGTCCATGAGCAAATTGCGGAGTTCACGGAGACCGCTGGTCCATGCTTTGGGCAAACCTTCCTGAGACAGAGCACGGATAACATTGTCGATATGAAGATGTCTGGTAAGTTTTTCAGAACCTTTTTTGCGGTTTTTCCAAATCCATGAAGAGAGGTCCGCACTGCAGAAATGCTGTTCTGTTATAAGTTCGTCAAGTTCATCCATGTCCGCAAGAGATGCAACCCCGGTCAAAGCCTTCTGGGGCAGACGCATTGCCAATGCGGCAATATATGAAGTGCCGAAAACATCTTTGGTCAAAGCGGCAAGAACTGCAATATCTTTGGCGGCAAGTTCGCTCCAGACCTCAAGTGCGGAATGGGGAGCACGCAAGGGATCAGCGGGCCAGAAGGGACATTTTGACTGCAGAGGAGACAGCATCAGAGAAAGCTGTTCAGCACTGCCGCGGCCGCTGACTTTGACCATGACTTCAGCCAGACGTTTGAGTTCGCGGCTGATAACATCATTTTTGAGATTGGTGAAGAAAACGGAAAACTTCTGTGCTTCTTCATCAGTGAATTTAACTGAAGCATCTTCGCCGTCAAGCAGCAGTAATATTTCCTGCAGACTGCGGCCTTCGCAGGAGCGGCGTTTGGCAGGACCTGAAGCTGCGGCGGAAGTATTGCTCCACCAAATTTCAAATTCTTCCGGAGTCATTTTGGCACCGACACCGGCACGTGCCATCTGCTGCATATGAGTTTCAGTAAGAGGTGTAATTGCTTTTTTAACAGCCATAGTACGGAATTCATTGCTGGTCATTTTGGTTCTGCCTGAAGCATCGGCGATTTTGAGTATTTCAAGACCGCTGTTGAGCAATGCTCCGGTGACAAGTACGAGATCCAGCGGAACATTTCCGGCACTTCCGGAAGCACCGAACTGATTGACGACGACACTGCCTGCAACGGTATCAATATTACCGATACTGCCCCAGCGTGAAGAGCTGTTGAGAAAAACGATCTGACCGTTTTTGAGAGCAGAAAGTTTACGGAATCTTCCGATAATATTTGAGGGGGGCAGATTTGCGTCACGCAGACCGAGAGCTTTCAAAACGGCGGGACGGTCGAGGTAAGGCGGCAGAAGCTGTTTGATGGCAGCAGTCATCAGCAAACGGAGTTTAGGAGTATTTTCGATTGGGAAAGCACAAACAGCGATGATGAAATTAGCAAGAGTGATATTGAGAGTTTCATGATCAAAACTTTCAAACATCAAATTGAGAGCATCTTTCAAATCCTTGACACATTCCGGATTCTGCTCAAGAGCCTTGTAAATGGCATTCAAGTTGGCATTGTTGGGCAATTCAGCTCCTTTGAGGAGCAGCTGTTCGATATTTTCCTGACTCATGTAACACCTCTTTTATCTTAAAATTTTAAAAATTCAACTCCAAAATCCTGGAACTATAATATACAATCAAAAAACACTTTTTTCAAGAAGAAATCAAAAAAAATACTTCCGGATTTTACAAAAATCCGGAAGTTCCATAACTCACTTCTGCAAAATTACAAAAATCACATTTCAACAGCCCCGAGAAGAGTTGTTCCAACGGCAGTTCCCATATGGGTAAAAGATATATTCACTTCCTTTGCAGTTGTATTTTGGCCATTCCATACAACGGCCGCTTTCCCTCCCGGCAAATAAATTACTTTGAATTTACTGAAACGTTTCGGATTCGGGTAAAGTGCAAAATCTGCATTAAGTTTGAAAGAAGAAATTTTCCCGTCAGAACTCTTTATTTGTATAACCGCAGCAGTTCGGGGAGAATCGCAATACATTTTCAACTTTGAGGCAAAAACAAGCACTATTCCGGATGCTTTATTTTTACATTTTGCAGTCAATACCGGCAAATCCCCCGGTTCTTTCCGTTGAGAAACAATAAATTCAACAGAACCTGATTTCATAATTTTCCTGGTGTTATTATGCAATTCAGCTCCGGTTTTATGAGCACTTATCACACAACCGTTACGTGGAATGACAACATTATCTTTTCCACTGCTGAATTTAACGACACGATTGTTGACCACACTCCAATCATCGCCCCATTTATTCTGACCTGTTATTTCACCGTATGACGGCGTATAAACAATCATGGAATTATACTTGCGTGAACGGTTTATTCCAGAAGGATTCAAAACAAAACTTTCTCCGCTCCCGCTTAAAAAAAGTTCAGTATCAGACCGCTCTTTTTTCAACTTCACAATATCATCAGGTACAGATAATCCGGTAAATACGGTCTCTGCTCCGGCGACTGGTTTTGAAGCTGAAATTTTTAAATTTCCTATAAAAATATCCTGACTTTTCCAACCTGAAACAAATCTTGCATTATCAAAAACAAGAGGCACTGCAGATTTTGCATTTACGAAAAATGGCGGGCTGCTCCACTCTCTCATAAAAACTTCAGTCGGGTCATAAGACACTTCTGTACATTCCCTGTTCCATCCCAACTCCCCGACAAGAACCAATTCCTCTCCTTTTGTATGATTATTGCACCATGTTGTTCCATCAAAAGCTTTTACATTCTGTTTTCCGGCAGAATTACCAAGAGCAAAAATACCGTCACGGAAATACCACGTACTTGCCCATACTTCAAATCCGGCATCCTGCAAATGTTTAATGGCTGAATATTTTTTATCAACACCATAATGCCAATAATTCATAACAATATCCTTATTCAACAAACTCATGGCGTATTTTGCAGGCAAAACACTTTTTTCCGCAATTCCGCCCAATTGTTCACGCCTGCCGCCAAGTTCCTTTGCAAAAAGCATATCATGCCACATCACAGCTCTTGATTTACGTTTTGCAAGATGTTCAGCAAGAAAATTAAACGCTTTTGCAAATAATTCTGCATTTTCTTCAGTTTTGAGTTTTAATGAACGGAAAAAGCCATTGGCTTCATCGCCTCCGACTCTGAAATACGGAGGATTTTCAAAAATATCCAGCAATTCATCAATTACAAGCGGCATAACTTTATAAAATTCAGTACCTTTTATATCATGTCCGATAACCTTGCCGGCTGAATTTTTAAGCAGACATACCTGCGGTCCAGTTTGCCAATGACTGACAAATTGTGTTGACGGCAGAGCAACTACGCCCCTGGCATTTGCAAACCGGACTATTTTTCGTAAATCCGCCTTTGTCCATGGAACGGGATATTTATTCTTGAAATATTTGCTTTCATAATGGTTTCCTAAAGTCATAAACACATAATTGAAACCATGCAAAGCCATTATTTCAATAATCCTTTGAGTTGATTCCAACCGCTCCGCAGCACTGAAAGGTTCCCAGAAACACATAGTCAATGTCATACTTCTGATTGGGAAATCCGGATAATCTTTTATCTGCAATGAGGGAATGGTAAATTTATCAGCATCACAGACAACAGACGGATTTTTCAAAATCGCCAAAAATCTGCCGATTCCACGAAACATCCCTTTTTTCGTTGCAGCTCCGATAACAATACCTTTTTCTGTTATATCCAAAGTATAATATTCTTCATTGCCATTGCCTTTGACTTTAATCAAATCAATACTTTTGTCTGCATCTGCAGTAATTTTCCAATTACGCTTGTTAAATTCTTCCTGCAGCCATGCGGCAGCTTCCGGATACTGTTTCTGTCCTTTTATTCTCCAGCAATAATCAAAAGAATTTATTTTCCCGGACTTTTTATAATATTTCGGTACGGGTGTCAATTCCATTGCAACTGTACAACAACAGAATGCAGCAAATAAAAAAATATATGCACTTTTCATAAAAATATCCGTTATTTTCTGAAACCAAGAAAAAAACTGCAAGTTCAAAATAAGAATCAAACTTTTTTACAATGCAGTACCGCCGCCATCATAAAAGACAAATCCACTCCACAAACGGAATAATTTCTTTTTATTTTTCAAATACGGCTGTTCATCTCCGACATGCCCATCAACATAAAGAACATTGATTCTGTTACTATGCAGATAGGGACTTTTTTCTGTGCCGTTATTATCAAGATATTCAGTGTAACTGTAATTATTGCAATAACCGATAGTGTAATAGTCACTGCGTTTTTTATCACTTATCCATAAAATACCGCTGGGATTCTGTATTTTGACAATACGTGTATAAGATTTCGGATGCCAACTGATACTCGGACTCTGACCGTAATGACAAGTACCGCTTCCGGTCTTATTTGAAGGACATTTGAAAAGTTTATTTTCCCACCAGTGCCCATCATCATGTTTGGAAACTCCGCAATCAATAGGCCAGCCGCGAGTATTACCATATGTTGCAGACTCCGTAACTTTGCCTACTGCCATATAATCATCATGATCATTAGTGTACCCCAGAAGTCCCATTCCAATCTGTTTTAGATTACTTGTACATTTTGCTTTATTGGCTTTTTCACGGGCTTTGCCGAGTGCGGGGAGCAGCATACCGGCAAGGATTGCTATTATCGCAATCACGACCAGAAGTTCGATGAGAGTGAATGTTTTTTTCATTTTGTTTTCTCCTTCAGTTGTTTTTTATATATGAAATTATATCATCGACATAGCCGAATGCCACCCCCGTGACAGTATCGGCACAGCCGTAATAAACTGCAAGACGCCCTGTTTCACTGTCGCACAACGTTGCACAGGGGAAACAGACATTCGGAACATCACCGTAACGCTCATAAGGAGTTTCGGGAGCAAGCAAATAACGCTGACCTCTGGCAATGACTTTTGACGGATCATCCAAGTCAAGCAATGCCGCTCCGAAGTGATAAACATAACCGCTGCAGCTGGTAAGAACTCCGTGGTAAATCAGAAGCCAACCTTCACTGGTTTCAATCGGAATAGGACCTGCACCGATTTTGGTTGATTCCCACGGCATATCGGTTTTCATAACGAGACGGTGTCCGCCCCAGAATTTCAAATCAGGACTGTAACTTATGAAAATATCTCCGAAAGGCGTATGGCCGTTGTCGCTCGGACGGCTGAGCATGGCATACATGCCGTTTATCTTGCGGGGAAACATTACACCGTTGCGGTTGAAGGGCAGAAAAGCATTTTCAAGCTGGTCAAATTTTTTGAAATCACGGGTTTTTGCAATACCGATGGTCGGATATGATTCATAACCGTTGCACCATGTAATAATGTAATCATCATCTATTTTGCAGACTCGCGGATCGTAGGCGTATTCAAAATTCAAACCTGCGGGACTTGAAGCAAAAGTCAGCGGCTCAGGTTCAATTTCCCAATTCAAAGCATCTTTGCTGAAGCCCGCATGAATACGCATCTGGCGGCGGTCGTTGTCACAGCGGAAAACTCCCGCAAAACCGTCGCCGAAAGGAATGACTGCACTGTTGAAAATGCTGTTGCATTTCGGCACTGCGTTTTTTGTGATTATGGGATTTTTTGAATAACGCCAGAGCGGACGGTCACAATTTGCGGGCCGCTCCTCCCACGGCATATCCGGGCATTTGTCTCCGATTATTTTACAGTTCATAAATTATCCTTTCTATTATAGAATAACACAATATGGAAACGTTTCCATATTTTATGGATAAAATAGCACCGAAAATAAAAAAGTCAACATAATAACGTTAAAAAAAGAGAAATATTTATATCTTGCAAATACTGCTGCCGGAATACAAATTAAATCCGGCTTCACTTATCAACGGAAAATCTTTTCCCTTTGCCAAAACAAAATCTGATACTTTTTCAAGCACAGCATCATAATCAAAATCATAATATGTCGGAGGAGGATTAAAGCCCTGCAATGTCTTTTCTCCTTCAAAACCGATAAAAGAAATATCCCTGCCAACAACAATTCCCAATTCCCGGCAAACAGAATAAAATGCTATCTCAGCATGAATTGTCCATCCGAAAAATGCAGTATATTCTCCGCTTATCAGCAATTTTTTTATCTTTTCATGCTCAAATTCATAAACTGAAGAAAAAATGCAATCTCTCTCTGTATCAAAATCAAGATTAAAATCAATAACAGCACGATTGATACCGGACTTTGCCCAACGGAGATGCACCACTCTGGAATCACTTTCATTCATTCTGAAATCAGGTCCGATATATGCAATTTTATGATGTCCATTCAAAGCAAGAGTTTTCATGCAATTATAAATCGCTTTTTCATGAGAACAGAAAACACTGGGAACATTTTCCCGGTATCCGAAAATATTAAGTACAGGAATATTTTTGGCAATAGCATTTTCAAGTGCAGGCATATGTCGATCTATCACATTCAATACAAAAATCATATCAACAGGATGCGATACCATCATATCAATCTTTTCATTTTCAGGTCCGACCGCAAACTGCCATGAATATTTCAAATGAGCCAAACGGGTAACCAGCAAAGGAATAAAATCAAACTGCCTTATATCAAAAAACGGTGCTACAACTCCGACAGTATGTGATGAACCGGTTTTCAAAGATACTGCACGTTTGGACGGCTGCCAATGGTGCAGACGTGCATATTCCACAATATCTTTTCGCAAATCTTCGCGAATATAGCCGGAATTATTTATCGCACGGGAAACCATGCTTATACTTATTCCAAAATGTTCTGCAATATCTTTTATAGTCATTTTAAAATAAAAAATTACCTGAAAAGATTAAAAAATACAGAAGGAGAAGAAAAAACTCCGGGCGTTCGTCACGCTTTTTGCGTTTTTTCTTCTCCTTTGCAATAATCAACTTTTTCTACAGTGCATTATTTATTTTTTGCACCGGAAATTGCGTTTTCGATAAGAGCAGTGAAGCTGTCAGCTTTGAGAGCTGCTCCGCCGATAAGTCCGCCGTCAATGTCTGCCTGACCAACCAATGCTTCGGCGTTTTCAGCTTTCATACTGCCGCCGTACTGAATGACGATTTTGTCGGCAACTTCTTTGCCGTATTTGTCAGCGAGGAAGGAACGGATGTATTTGTGAGTTTCTTCAGCAATATCGGGAGTAGCGGTTTTGCCGGTTCCGATTGCCCAGACGGGTTCGTAAGCGAGAATGATTTTTTCCATATCTGCACCAGAAATGTCTTTCAGACCGCCGTCAAGCTGGGTGAAGAGAACTTTTTCAGTAGCACCGGATTCACGTTCTTCAAGAAGTTCACCGATACAGACGATGGGTTTGAGATCATTTTTAAGAGCTGCTTTGAGTCGGAGATTGACGGTTTCGTCAGTTTCACCGAAATACTGACGGCGTTCGCTGTGACCGATGATAACGTATTCAACGCCGAGTTCTTTGAGCATATTGCCGGCAATTTCACCGGTGAAAGCACCGTTGTCAGCCCAATGAATATTCTGTGCACCGACCTTGATGTTGGAACCTTTGGCAGCTTCGATAACGCTGACGAGAGTGGTAAAAGGCGGGCAAACGATGATGTCTGCACAGTTGGGGCAGATGTTTTTGGTGGTTTCTTTAAGTGCTTCAACGAGAGCTTTGCCTTCAGAAGCACTTTTGTTCATTTTCCAGTTACCGGCGATAACAACTTTACGAGCCATAATAATTTCTCCTTTTATTATAAATTATTCAGGTTTGATTTCATATAAAACGGCAATCTCGTCACAGTGTTCACGTTTGGCACACTTGACGCAATCGCTCCATATTTTTTCAGGAAACAACTCTTTTTCGACCTCACTGAATCCCATTTTCCGGAAAAATTCGATCTGATATGTAAGGGCGAAAATACGGACATTTTTTTCAGTTCCTTTGAATTTAGAAAACTGAAATTCAATCATTCTGCGTCCGATCCCCATGCCTTTTTTATCCGGATTGACAACCAGAGAACGGACTTCATACAACTCATTACCGAAGTCACGCAAAGCGGAACAGCCTTCGACAACTCCATCAATTTCGCAGACAGTAAAATTTTTCAAATAAAAAGTTACATCCGCTTCATCACGGGCAAGTACAATATGCTGTTCGGAATAAATTTTCAGTAATTCACAAATCCGTCTGACATCTTTCAATTCAGCCGGACGCACAATCATCATACTCATTCGAACTTATTCTCCGGATTCCTGAGCCATCTCTTTGACTGCTTCTTCGACCATTTTTTCGCTGAACTGTCCCATGGCACGGAATTTATTGTAACGCTGTTCCTTGAGTTCCTGCGGAGACATTTTTGACAATTCATCAAGATTGCGGGCAAGGACTTCCCTCAGCATTTCAGCGGCAGCGGCGTGATCTTTCTGGGCTCCGCCGCGGGGTTCCGGAATAATTTCATCGGCAATGCCGAGTTCAAGCAATTTCTCTGCAGTAAGTTTCAAAGCATCCGCCGCCTGCGGTGAATATTTGCGGTCCTTCCATAAAATAGCGGCACAGCCTTCGGGAGTAATAACTGAATAATAAGCATTTTCCATAATCAGAATACGGTTGCCGACACCGATGCCGATAGCCCCGCCGGAACCGCCCTCGCCGATAATAATGGCAATGACCGGCACTGTCAGAGAGAACATATCACGCAAATTTGCGGCAATCGCTTCGCCGACATGACGTTCCTCGGCGGCAATACCGGGGAATGCGCCCGGAGTATCGATAAAAGTAACAATGGGAACGTTGGCTTTTTCGGCAATTTTCATCAGACGCATTGCTTTGCGGTAGCCTTCGGGATGGGGCCAGCCGAAGTTGCGGTAAACGTTTGACTTCATATCTCTGCCTTTTTGAGTGCCGATGACCATGACGGGTTTATTTTTCAATCTGGCAAAGCCGCCGATGATGGCTTTGTCATCGCTGTAACGGCGGTCGCCGTGAAGTTCAATAAAACTGTTGAACAAACGTTCAATATAATCCATGGCATAGGGACGTTCGGGGTGACGTGCAAGCTGAACTTTCTGCCACGGGGTCAGAGAATCATAAATTTCGTGCATTGTGGCTGCAATTTTCTCCTGCAATGCGGCAATTTCTTTCTGCACATCGATTTCGTGTTCTTTGCCGAGTTTTTCCAGTTCAGCGAGTTTTTTGTTCAACTCGATTATCGGTTTCTCAAAATCAAGATATATTTCAGCCATAATTTATCCTTTTGTCAATAGATCTTCACCGGAGTTTTCCGTGGAATATACATAAAAAGTTCAGCGACCTCATCATTGGTCATACGGATACATCCGTTGCTCAAACTTTTGGTAATACTTCCTTCATCCCATGTCCCGTGGATGCCGTAACCGCTGTAAGAACGGTCGGTGTCACCGGTCGGCTCGATTTTCAGCCAGTGAGTACCGAGAACATTATCTTTTTCGCCGTAGGGAACAACTTTGCCGTCGGGAGAATACCACGAAGGATGTTCGATTTTGTCAGTCAGAATAAAATCGCCTTTCGGGGTGCGTCCCTCTTTGCCGATACCGATGTCATATATGGCAAAAAGGTCTTTACCATCAAAAACATAAAGCAGTTTATGAATCTTGCTGACCTCAATTTTCCAATCCCCTCTGTAAATTTTCAATCTCTGTCCGGGATAAATCATGGTATTTTTGAGTTTATTTGCCTTCATAATTGCAGTAACCGGCAGATTGAATTTAATTGCAATAGGGCTCAAACTGTCGCCGCTTTTTACCACATAATTTTCATTTTTGCCTCCGGGGATACCGTCAAAAAGGATTTTATTGTTCAAAGCACGGAGATATTTGCCGAGAGTTCTGAAATAGAGAGAACTGCGGCTTTCAACTTTTGACAATTCCTTCAACAGCAAGGTTTTAGCCATCTGATAGTCAGTTTCTGCCAATGCTTTCTTGAAAAGGCGGTCATTTTCTGCATCACGCAGAGACGGAACCTGTTCAAGCGTAACTTTACCGAGCGGGTAATTTTCTGCATCTCTTTCAACAGCAGCAACTTGTGCTCTTGCTTCTGCCTTTTTCACCACATTTTTTGCTTTGGCGATGGGGGAAGTGATAATATTCTTTCCGGAGACTGCAGTTTTTACACTTTTTTCTGTTTTTTCAGTTTTTATGGTTCCGGTTTCTTTTTTGACCTCTTTTTGAGTTTTTTCGCCGCCGAAAAAGAGTTTATATGCCCCCCATGCAGCAACAAAAAGAAGGACTATCCAGAAGAAACCCCAAAAATTTCTGCCGGATGACTTGCGTTGATAAGCGGGTCTGCCCGCATTATCTTCATAATTGTAATTGAATTTAGCCATAATACTGTAATATACACCACTTTTCGTGTTTTTCAAGTTGCTTTCCGGCATAATCAGCACAGCATTGCAATTCCACCTCAAATATTACAAAATACAGTTGCAAATATTTTCAAAGAATGTATATTACTCAAAACACTTTTTAAAAAATATGGAGAAAAAATTATGCTGTTAAAACAGGATTTTCACATCCACACTCACTGTTCGTGCGATTCCGCAAACGCTTCAATCGCAGAAATCGTACAAGCCTGCCAGTCCGCCGGTTATGAACACTTCGGCATTTCCGACCACCTGCATACAAAATTCAATATGCCCGATGTAGAAATCTCCCGCAGGGAATTCCTCGAATACGGTGAAGTCAAAGGCTTCCATTTCGGCTTGGAAATCTCCTGTGCAACAGCCTGGGAATGCGAAAAAATCGCCAAACGTGATTTTGCTTCATGCTTTACCTGCGAAGTCAACGGCAGACCGTTCCAGACCATGACACCAATCGACGGAATCATGTACGGAGGTCCGAAAAACGGCCCGCTTATGCTCGATATTACACAGGAGGATGTTGACAGACTCGGTATCGAATATATTATCGGCGGCGTTCACAAACCGAATTATACCGACCAGAATCCCAAAGATATGATAGATGATTTTTTCAATCAGAGTTGTTTTATGCTCAACCATGAACTGGTTGACATTCTGGCCCATCCGTGGGCGGGGCTGGCATTCTGGAGCTCTTACAACATTGTCACCCACGATCCAGCCGATCTCAATCCCGAAGTTTTTCTCCTGATTCCGCAGGAATACTGGGACGAACTGGCTCATTTGATGGTGACCAACAACAAACTTGCCGAACTCAACCGCTGCAATCTTTTCAATCCGAATGAAAAAATGGCTCATTTCCTCATGGAAAAAATGATCGAATGGAAAGAAAAAGGCGTAAAATTCACCTTCGCCACCGACTTGCATAAAGCCCCCTACCCCGATACAACAAAAGCCTCCGAACTTCTGACAAAATACGGTTTTACAGAAGATGACTTTGCTCTGCCTCCCAGACTTAAAATATAAAGAAAATAATATTATGTACAATTTTGAAAAAAAATTCAACGGAACCGTCAAATTTACTTATCCCGATTGGAAAATGAAAGCTCTTGCTTTCAGTTATGACGATGCCAATATCGCCGACCGCCGGCTGGTCGAAATTTTCAACCGCTACGGCATGAAAGGAACTTTTCACATTCCGTCGGCATGGCTTAAAACAAAACCGGAAAACCGTATTACTGAAGCTGAAATAAATACCCTTTATAACGGTCATGAAGTTTCAGGTCACGGTGCAAATCACCTCAATATGGCTCAACTTGCCAAAGATAAAATTGCACAGGAAGTTGCAGAAGACTGCCGCGAATGGCAGCGGATACTCGGTCATAAACTTACCGGCTATTCCTATCCCTACGGTGCATATTCAAATGAAGTAATTGAAGTTCTGAAAGCAAATAACCTCATCTATTCAAGAACAGTCGAACACGCAGAGGATTTTTATCTGCCTGAAGATTTTATGAAATGGCATCCGCACGCTCATCACCGCGACAATATCGCTGAACTCGGCATAAAATTCCTTGATTTTAAAGCAGAAAAACTCTCCGTACTGCTCATATGGGGGCACAGTTACGAAATCCCGCGAGAAAATCACTGGGAACTCATTGAGGATTTTTGTGCTCAAATGGCAAATAAAGAGGATATTTTTTATGCTGCAATGGGTGATATTGCACGCTATGTCAACTCAATCAGCAAAATAACAACTGCCGATAACGGAAAAACTCTCATAAATAATTCCGATGAAACAGTTTATTATCTGCTTGACGGACAGAAGTGCGTCATTGAACCCGCAGGATGATTCATTTTTGCAAATATTTTATATAAAAAACATTTGCAAGATTTACATTTCCGGTGTATATTCCCCGAAATAATTATAACTGTTTTTTATTATTCAAACACCAAAAAGGAACTGAAAAAATGTCTTACAGAAAACCGGTTTTCCGCTGTACTGCAACAGGTGACTCCATGATTACCCGCCGTCTGCCTTTTGAAGGAGAATATGACGGCTTCAACGAAGTCAGAGATTTTATTCTGCAGGGAGATTTCCGATTCGGCAACCTTGAAACCACCGTACACAATTTTGAAACTTACGGAGCAGCGAACTCCGGCGGCAGCTGGCTCTGTTCCCCTCCCGGAGTCGTCGAAGACCTGCGTAAATTCGGTATGAATATGCTGACAACAGCAAATAATCACGCAATGGACTATTCTTACGAAGGTCTTGAACGCACTCTCTACTATGTCGAAAAAGCCGGCTTTCCCTGCTGCGGAACCGGCAAAAACCTTGCCGATGCTTCCAAACCTGTTTATCTGGATACCGTCAGCGGCCGCTATGCACTCATCGGCTGCACCATGACCTTCAATCCTGAAATCATGGCAGGTCAGCAGACTGCCAATCTGCCCGGACGCCCCGGTGTCAACGGCATCCGTGTCAACAAAAAATACACTCTGCCCAAAGAAGAAATGGTTCATTTGAAACGCATTGCAGATGCTCTCAAAATCAACGTTCCCGCCGACATCATCCGTGCAGAAGGTTATCTGCCGCCCTTAAAAGACGGTGAACAGCCTTTCGGCAGACAGTTGATGTTTGAAGTCGGAGAAAAAGCAGAAATCATTTCAACCGTACATCCCGACGATATGAAACGCATAACCGATGCCATTACAGAAGCAAAATTCATGGCTGATTACGTCATCGTCTCAACGCACAATCACGAAATTTACGGAACCCGCAAAGATAATGTCGATCCAGTCTCAATCGAATTTGCCCACAACTGCATCGATGCCGGTGCGGATGCCGTCATCGGTACCGGTCCGCATCTGCTCCGTCCGATGGAAATTTACAAAGGCAAACCCGTTTTCTTCTGCCTCGGAGACTTTATCAACCAGCTTGAAACCATTCAGCGTGCACCCGATGGTATGTTTGCCAAACAGAAACTCAACGGCAACTGCCGTCTGGATGAACTTTTCAACTCCCGCTCTGCCAACGGGACCCGCGGCTTGAGTTACGACAGAGTGATGTTTGAAGCCGTCGTCCCCTATTGGGAAGTCGAAAACGGCGAACTGGTCAAACTCACTTTTCTGCCGGTTGAAGAAATGTTCGGTCTGCCCCGCTCACGCCACGGCTGGCCGCAAAAAAACACAACTTCAAACATTATTGAACGTTTCGCTGAAATGTCAAAACCCTACGGAATGGATATCAAAATCGAAAACGGCATCGGTGTCGCAGTTTTATAAAGGAATACTATCATGGCTCTTACAGAAAAAATGGCAGCTTATGCCGAAAACGTCCGCGAAGAAGTCGCTCAGCTTCTGCGTGATATGAGCAGAATCCCCGCCCCCTCCAATCATGAAGAAAAACGTGCAGAATTCTGCAAAAACTGGTTCGAAAAAAACGGCTTTACCAATGTCACCATCGACAGTGCTTTGAACGTTATTGCTCCCGTCAATGATAACGGCAGCAATGATCTGACTGTCGTCATGGCTCATACAGATATTGTTTTTCCTGATCTTGAACCGCTGCCCTTTGAGGAAAAGGACGGCTATATGTATTGTCCCGGTGTCGGTGATGATACTGCAAACCTTTCTGTCCTCATGGTCTGCTCACGCTTTTTCAAAGACAACTGTCCTCTGACTGACAGCGGCATCCTCTTTGTCGCAAACTCCGGAGAAGAAGGTCTCGGCAATCTCAAAGGCACCCGCAAACTTATGGAAACTTACGGTCACAGAGTCAAAAATTTTGTCTCTCTTGACTCATCCTGCATGAACCGCATTGTAACACTGGCAGTAGGTTCGCACCGTTACAAAATCACCGCCAGAACAGAGGGAGGTCACTCCTTCGGCAAATTCGGCAACCGCAATGCAATCCACGTTCTTGCAACCATGATTTCCGCTCTGTATTCAATCAATGTACCCAAAGAAGGCAACAGCAAAACAACTTTCAATGTCGGAACTATCAACGGCGGAACTTCCGTCAACACCATCGCTCAGCAGGCGGAAATGATGTATGAATACCGCTCCGACAACAAAAACTGCCTTGCCAAAATGAAGGAATTTTTTGACCGCACTGTTGATATGTTCAAAGCATCCGGCGTCGAAATCGAAGTAGAAATGCTCGGAGAACGCCCCTGCATGAGCGATATGAAAGATCCCGAAGGTTACGCAAAACTCAAACAGCGTGCCTGCGAATCAATCCGCGAAATGACCGGTCTTGAAGTTATTGAAGGCTCTTCATCCACTGACTGCAATATTCCCTTCTCAATGGGTATTTCCGCTATCTGTTTCGGCGTCATCCGCTCTGCCGGAGCTCACACCAGAGAAGAAAAAGTTGAAGTTGCAAGTCTGTATGACGGCTGCCGTCTGCTGCTTGACTTCCTTTACCGCAAATAAGCAGAAGAAAAAAAATGAGTGATGATATGCTTCCGGTGGTAAACTGGAAAAAAAATCTTTTCGTTATCTGGCTGTCGCAATTTCTTGCGATGGTCGGATTCGGTTGCTGTATGCCTTTTATTCCGCTGCTGCTCAAAGAAAATCTCAATATCAACGACCCGAATCTGCGTGGTGTCTATACCAATATTTATTATCTGGCATCAATGGTCAGTCTCTGCATTGCAACCAGCGTCTGGGGAATGCTGGCTGACCGTTTCGGGCGTAAACTGATGCTGCTGCGGGCAAGTTATGCGGCGGCACTTTTTTATCCGCTGCTGGCTTTTGCACCGAACTTCTGGGTATTGGCGACGATCCGTTTTGTCTGTTCATTTTTTTCAGGCACAGTCAATCCCGCCCAGACATTGCTTATTGCCACTACGCCCAAAGAAAAACACGGCTTCGTCCTCGGCGTATTGAGCACCGGAACGAACAGCGGCAATATGCTCGGCTATCTGCTTGGTGCTGAAATAGTTGAGCGTTTCGGCTATACGGAGGCATTCATGACCTGCGGTGCAATTTATCTTGCAAGTGCTTTGCTTGTGCATATTTTTGCAAAAGATGACTTCAATGTCAAGCTTGCCAAAAAACAGCGGTCAGCAAAACAATACAAATTTAAGGATGTTGCTACTCCTGCAGTTATCTGGCTGCTGGTGCTTTTCCTCTGCTTCGGAATTTCCAACCGTCTGCTGCAGCCCAATATGGCTCTGCTGGTGGAAGAAGTCATTGGCGGCATCAAAGGTGCTGCACGTTATACCGGAATCGTCAGTGCGGCAGCTTCGATAGGCGGATTTTTTGCCGGATTGTGCATGGGGTGGCTGTGCGACCGTATTGCACCTCGCAAGCTAATGCTTCCCATTCTTATTTTCAGCAGTGCATTTACAGCGGCAATGGCACTTTCAACCAATGTTAATATGCTGATTGTCTGCCGTTTTCTGGCGGCATTTGCGATTTGCGGCATCCAGCCGGTACTGCAGCTGATGTTGACCAAAATCACTCCGCAGGAACTGCGTGGAACTTATTTCGGCTGGTCAGGCAGTATCAATACTGCAGGCGGAATTGTCTGTTCATTTCTGGGCGGCACGGTGGTCTGGTTCTGCGGTATCCGCGGAGTTTATCTTACCGCTGCGGTGATCTTGGCAATCATGATTCCCATACTTTTCCCGACCGTAATGGCAATGAAAAAGGAATTTGTGACCGATCCTGATGCCACAGCAAAAAATCTTCAAAAATAAAGTATATTTATTGAACTGCCGCTGCCGGATACTGCCGGCGGCGGCAAAACTCATGCCTGTTCGATAATACCGTCAAACTCCGACCAATCCCAATCTGCAGGAGTGGATTTACGGAGGACAAGAGTCGGCTGACGGTAAGTTGTATCCTCAAGTTCACCTCCGTCAAGAATGTGATTTATCAGAATATCAGAATTTTCCTGTACTGAAAGTGCAACCGATGTCAGCGGAACTTTGGCATAATCCGCAAAAGGCGTATTATTGAAACCTATCACTGCAACATCTTCGGGGATTTTCACTCCGTTTTCAAGCAGATATTCCATAACACCTACGGCAATATCATCATTACGCAGCAGAAGAGTACGGCATTTGCCCTGACGGATAAGCTCCAGAACTTCCGGAGCGATTTCATAACCGAAACGGAAAACATTTTTAACGTTGGAAATTTCATAAAAAACTGTATCAGAATCATCCGGAACTTCCTGTCCTTCCTCCAAAGCCTGAACTATAACGACCGGACCGTGACCGGATTTTTCCAGAAAACTTTTCAAATTCTGATAATAGCCGTCACGGGAAAAACCTATTTTTTTGAAAACTGACGGTGCAGGAAAATCTCCGGAGTCAAAATAATAATTCGCCGCATAAATACGCAGAGGCGGAAGTTTTTCAAAATTTATCTTTTTGAGGTCAGCTCCCCGCAGATATCCAATAATAATAAAATCATTTATCCCCAATCCGACACCATTGCGGACAGTCGTCTGCAAATTGTCCTCCGGGGAATACAGAATGGAAAAATCACAGTCAGCACGCTTGGAAAGTGAATTTACAATATGATCAAGCACAGACTGCGTACTGTTGATCGATGTATCTTTTTTTACAATAATACCAAGATATTTCTTGTTGTTCCGCCGGAAAATACGGCTGGCAAGCATATTGGGGATATATCCCATTTCTTCTGCTTTTTTGCGTACCTGCTCAATTCTTTTTTGCGAAATGCGTCGGGCAGTATTACCGCTCAGACAGCTTGATACCGTCGATGGGTCAACATTCAACGCTTTTGCAATATCTCTGATTGTTACATTGCTCATTTATGTCTCCTTTTAATTATATTTCACTGTAATATAAATCAAATATTTTTCAAAGCAAATAAAAACACATTTTTTTTTACAAAGAAATAGTAAAAAAACTTGATAATTTAAAAAATATGTGTTATAGTAAACAAAGTTAAAATCTGATTGGACTGCACCGGTTGTGCAATATATTTTTTTACAGACAGGAACAACATATTGTGCGATAATTCAAAACAATATGCAGACAGCATCAAATAAAAACAAGGAGTATAATGTTATGGGAAAAGTGAAATTCGGCATTATCGGAACAGGCATGATCGCTCAGATACACGCCGATGCCATAAAACTTACCGATAATTCCGAACTCGTTATGGTTTATGATAAAATCGTTGAAAAAGCAAAAGATTTTGCTGCCAAAAACAATTGTCAATATGCTGAAACTCTGGAAGAATTTCTCGCTTCTGACATCGAGGCCGTCACCATCGGCACTCCCAGCGGTCTGCACGGAGGTGCCGCTATCGCCGCCGCTCAGGCAAAAAAACATATCCTCTGCGAAAAACCGCTCGAAGTCACAGTAGAAAAAACAGACGCCATTCTCGATGCCTGCCGTCAGAACAATGTCATCCTGCTGCCGGTATTTCAGCTGCGTTACAGCAAAACAGTTGAAATAATAAAAGATGCCATTGACAGTGGACGTCTGGGCAAAATCGTACTTGCTTCCGCCTCTGTCCGCTGGTACCGCAACGAAGAATATTATCTCAACGCCGGCTGGCGTGGAACATGGGCACTTGACGGCGGCGGTGCTTTGATGAATCAGGGCATACATACTCTTGACTTACTGTTGTATTTCAACGGCAAAGTCAAGGAAATTTTTGCAAAATCCGCAAATATTCTGCACAAATCAATCGAAGTTGAAGATACCGTCGGAGCCCTGCTGACATTTGAAAACGGTTCTGCCGGATATATTGAAGCAAGCACAGCCTGCGGTCCCGGCTTTCCTCGCAAAATTGAGATTTCCGGAACCAAAGGCAGTATCATTATGGAGGATGACAAAATCACACGCTGGCAGTTTACGGAAGAACTTCCAACAGATGCAGAAATCCGCAGCAATGCCTTCGCCGGAGAAGCTCTGAAGGGCGGCTCAAGCAATCCCAAAGCAATCACCTGCGAAGGTCACCGCCGCCAGATCACTGAACTTGCCAATGCCATCCGCGGAATCGCTCCGCTGAAAATGTCAGCTGCCGACGGACGCAGTGCAGTTGAAACCATTTGCGGTATTTATGAATCTGCCCGCAGCGGCAAACCGGTAAAATTATGAGGTGAAATATGATAAAATTTGCATTTGTTGGTCTGCAGCACGGTCATGTTGCAACCATTTACAAAAAACTTTCCGAACATCCTGACTGCGAAATCGCCGGAGTCTATGACAGTGTATATGATGAAAATTTCGGCATCAAAGTCACCCACAAAGATTTGCATTCCATGATTGCCGATGTCAAACCTGATGTTTTGGTCATCGGTGACGTTTACGGAAAACGCGGACAACTGGTCATTGAAGGTCTGAAAGCAAACCTGAACATCATTTCAGATAAGCCGCTCTGCACCTCGCTTGCAGAACTTGATGAAATCGAAAAATTGGTAAAAGAAAAAAATGCAGTCGTCGGCTGTATGCTCGACCTGCGGGAAAATACCAATGTTTATGCCGCAAAAAAATATATTCAGCAGGGTATCATCGGCAAAGTCAGAAGTATTCAATTCGGCGGTCAGCATCCTCTGAATTTCGGAACCCGTCCGGCATGGTATTTTGAAAAAGGAATGCACGGCGGCACCATCAATGATATTGCAATCCATGCCTTGGATATTTGTGAATTTATGCTTGAAGATGAGATAAAATCACTTGATTTTGCAGAAAGCTGGAATACTTTCAGGGAAGTTCCGTATTTTCAGGACGGTTCACGTCTCGCATTCACCATGAACAACGGCTGTCGCTGTATGGGCGAAGTCTCTTATTTTGCACCGGACGCAAACGGTTTCAACAATCCGTGGTACTGGCGTTTTACCATCTGGGGCGAAAAAGGAACTATGGAGTTCAATTACTGCACGCCCGGTATAACTTTTGCCTCAAAAACTGAAATTGGTCTGCAGCATTTTGACGGCATGGATAATGAGTGGACCGATCTTACTTCATTTCTTGCTGAACTCGACGGCAAAAATCCGCCGCTCAATACACGTCAGGTTTTGAAAATATCCCGCAAATGTCTTGAATTTCAACAAAAAAGTTTCAATAAATAAGGAGTTTTGAAAATGAGTAAAAAAATCAACTTCGCTGTTGTCGGATGCGGTGCTCTCGCTCGCGGACAGCACATTCCGAACATTGCAAAATCACAGAAAGCAAACCTTTATGCCTGCTGTGACCTCTCCGATGCCGCTCTGGCTGAATGCAAGGAAAAATACAACGTTCCCGTCATCTCAAAAGACTGGAAAAGCGTCATCGCCGATCCCAATGTCGATGCAGTCTGTCTGGCTACCACCGAAAAACTCCGTAAACCCGTCATCGAATTTGCCGCAATGCACGGCAAACCTGTTTATGTCGAAAAACCCCTCGCCGCAAATCTTGAGGAAATGTACGAAATTCAGAAAATCGTACACAAATACAATATCCCCTTCTGCGTCGGCCACAACCGCAGATGCAGTCCCGCTATGATCGAAGCCCATGAAATCTTCCGCAAACAGATGCAGGAAAATAAACAGTGCTCATGGCGTTGGGACCGCGAAAAAGACCGCCCCGTACTCGACAGCGACGGCAAAGCCTCAATCAATGTCCGCATCAATGACGACTGGTACAGCTGGAAAGCATGGGTCTTTGACAAAACTCAGGCCCCGCACGGTCCGATGCTTTTTGAAATGACTCACTTCACCGACCTCTGCAACTGGTTTCTCGATGCTGAACCCGAAGAAGTTGTCGCCATGGAAACCGGTATGCTTAACCATGCCATCATCATCAAATACAAAACAGGCGAAATCGCTTCTCTCAACCTCTGTGCCAACGGAACCTTCGGCTATCCCAAAGAACTCTATGAAATCATGGGCAACGGTTCAATCGTTGTTGTTGATCATATGTGCGAAGTCCGCACCTGCGGCATTCCCGGTGTTCCCGCCGTTATCAAATATCCGTTTCTCAACGACAAACACCCCCAAATCGGTACAGAAGGCGGCATAAACGGATGGCTCGCCAAAAAAGCCGCCGCCTGCAAAGAAGCAGATGAAGCAAATGACCAGATACTTCAGTTTACTGCTGAACCCAACAAAGGTCACGCCATTGCCATCGACCTTTTCGTTGACGAAATCAATGGCGAAAGAGGCGAAGTCTGCGGAGTCGATTCCGCTGTCATGGCTACACGTATCGCTTTTGCCGCAGTTAAAAGTGCCGCTGAAAAACGTATTGTAAAAATTGAGGAAATCTGAAATGAAAATCTATATTCAGACTGATATTGAAGGCGTCGCCGGATTCTGTTTCTTTGAAAACCGTAAAAACAAAGATTACGACAACATAATCCACCGCCAGCGTATGTACAAACTTTTCACGGCTGAAGTAAATGCCGCCGTCACTGCTGCTTTCGATGCAGGTGCAGATGAAGTTTATGTCAATGACAGCCACGGCTCCGGATACAATCTCATTTTTGAAGAACTTGACAGCCGCTGCAAAGTCATTCACGGCGATAACTGTTCAGGACCGCACTGGCTGCCCAAACTGGATTCAACTTTTGACGCCATGATTCTGATCGGTATGCACGCAATGGCTGGCACCAAACGTGCCATTACTCCGCATTCTCTGTGGATAGTCAATGACGGCGAAATAAAATTGAGTGAAGGCACTATGGCTGCGGCGATCGCCGGTGACTTCGGAGTTCCTGCCATCATGGTTTCCGGTGACGACAAAATCTGTGCTGAATTTGCAGAAAAAATCGACGGCATTGAAACTGCAGTCGTCAAAGAAGGTCTTGCTCCGCATCAGGCCTGTACCATTATGCCCGCAGCAAGCTGTAAACTTATTGCCGAAAAAGTCAAAAAAGCAATTTTCCGTCTGCAGAATATCAAACCGCTCAAAATTCAGGGGCCGGTCAAACTCGCTCTCTTTGACAGCGAAAAACATACACCTCCGTACTCTCAAATCGACGACAGCGTAACTGCTGATAATATCAATGATGCATTCCTGCAATACGAAAAAGCAATGCCGTGGACCCATTTTGATATGGAAGAACCCTACGGATTTGTATTTCCGTGAGGCTGATATGAAAAAAAGTGACATTTGTATCAAAGATGTAAAAGCAGAATTTCTGCCGATCAAAATGCGTCTGCCGCTGAAATTCGGCAGTTCGGTAATTGAGTCAATCACCTGCTGCCGCGTAAAAATGACAGTCATGAACCGTGACGGCAAAACCGCAGTCGGCAAAGGTGAAACTCCTTTGAGTGTCGGCTGGGGCTGGCCGAGTGCTGACCTGACTTTTGAATACCGCGAAGAAAAAATGGTCGATTTTTGCCGTAAACTTGCTCCGATGTGGCTCACTGATGAATTTGCCGACCACATGACTCACGGCAACAATTTTGAATTGCCGGAAGAAATCCCGCACCTTGCGGCTCTTATCTGCAACAGTGCCTTTGATATTGCTCTGCATGATGCTTTCGGCAGAGTCAACGGCGTAAATACTTATGCTACATACAACAGCACCTATATGAATCATGATCTCGGATATTTTTACGGCGATGAAAAGTTCAGCGGCAAATATCCTGAAGACTTTTTTGTGCAGAATCCGCCGGACAAACTCCCGGTATGGCATCTTGTCGGCGGCAAGGATTTACTGACAGATGCTGAACGCACCGGCAATGAACCCGATGACGGCTATCCGGTAACTCTTGAGGAATGGATAAAAAGCGACGGCCTTTTCTGTTTGAAAATCAAACTCACCGGCAACGACCATGACTGGGATTTGAAACGTCTGCTGGATGTAGGTCAAATCGCAGAAAAATTTGACGTCAAATACCTCTCTCCCGACTTTAACTGTCTGGTGAAATCTCCGGATTATGTCAATCAGATTCTGGATGAACTGAAGGAAATTTCTCCGTCAATTTATGCTAAACTCATCTATGTCGAACAGCCCTTTCCCTACGACCTTGAAGCCAATCAAATCGATATTCACAGCGTTTCCGCACGGAAACCGGTCTTTATGGACGAAAGTGCCCACAACTGGAAATTCGTGAAACTCGGCTTATCACTCGGCTGGAACGGAGTCGCCCTCAAAGTCTGCAAAAGTCAGACCGGTGCCATCCTCTCCGCCTGCTGGGCAAAAGAAAATAATATGCAGCTGATGGTTCAGGATCTCTCCAATCCGATGCTCGCTATTATCCCACACGTCCGTCTGGCTCAATACATCGGTACCATCATGGGTGTCGAATGCAACGCCGCTCAGTTCTACCCCGAAGTCTCAAAAAAATTCGCAGTCAATCACCCGTTCCTGTATAAACGCAGCAGCGGCATGGTCGATTTGTCAACACTTTCCAACATCGGACTCGGTTTTACTGATTAACTGTCAAACACAAAAAAGGCAGGCTGTTGCAAAACTGTTTTGTGGGGAAAAAACCTTTTTGAAATGCTATATTCCCAATATGGGGAGATAACTTATTTTGTGCTTTTTTGCAGGGGCTTACGCCGCCCGGCGTTCCACCCGCCTCTCTTTTACGCTGACGCGTT
>JAFVUZ010000142.1 GCA_017502435.1 Lentisphaeria bacterium | reverse complement strand
TGAATTGAGGGGAGATTGGATGATACATGAGCAGCTGATGCTGCTTGACGGTGAGGGGTATGTACTGTTAAGTCCTGAAGGTGAGATACTTCAGGGTATGAACGGCTGTATTGATATTAAAGTTGAATGCCAAATTCAGGGCGACAGCGGCGGACAGCACGTCAGGTGTTTATTGCTGACAAACAGCCTTGATCCTGAAATTACCGGCACATTGCTTGATCAATTCCCGGCAAGCGCAACAAGACTTTTTGTACGCTGGCAAAAAGGGCATTACCCGCATGCGACAATCCACAGTGCGAGGTTCCGGATCAACGGTCAGGTCAGCAGCTGGTTCAGTCTGCCGCTTGAAGGAAGCTATGTTGAGTTCGCGGAAGTTGGAGTGCGAGACGGAAATGTTTATGTGAAATATTTGAAATAAAGGAGATATTATGCAATTAATCAAAACGACTCTGAAAGTCAAAAGCGGGCAGGCGGTAGTCGCCGCGCCTGACGGACATGAATTGACATCTGCGAATTATCCGCAATTCAAACTTGGAGTAATGGCAGCGCTGGATGTCGATTTGCGATCCAATGTTTCGGACGATGACGGCAACCTGATTCCGTACAATTACGAAGAGCTTGTCAATGCGGACGCTTTTTATTTCGCACTGGATGCAGACTGGGACCATAAAACTCAACCGCCGCTTTTTGCGGCAGACGGCATTGAAGTTTTGCAAAGCTCCGACGGAGGAACGCATATTTTCATTCCGCTCCCAAATACCGCAACTTCACAGCTTGCGGAACTTTTGAAGAACAAGGACAGTTTGCAGGTCAATGCGGAAATAACGGGATACAAGACCTCTGCAGGTACTGGGAATGCTGTTTTCAGCTTCACGTTCAAGTTAAAAATAGCAAACAGAATTTTTATGAACGAGGAGCTTCCGGACATCGTGGCAGGTGATCCGCTGTATCCGACAATCGCAGAAATTAAAGCAATGATTGATGCTGCGACACGGTCGGAGACTCCGGGGCCGAAAGGCGACAAGGGGGATAAAGGCGACAAAGGCGACAATGGTAAATCGACCTATGATTTGTATTTTGATGCTGAAAAAGAGGCAGGGCGTGAGCCGTTGAGCGTGGCAGACTGGCTGCTTGCGCAGAAAGGCGAAAATGGCAAAGATGGCAAGGACGGCAAGGACGGCAAGGGTTTGGATTTTGATGCAGTCGGAGACGGAGCGGATCGTCCGCTCTACGACGACAAGCCGAAGGGGTTCAAGTTCGCATCCAGCGTCACCAGCGCGGAACTTTTGAAAACGACAGTTTATGTTTATACTAAACTTTCAGACACTGTAGGAGATTGGAGCGAACCGCTGATTATAGACTTCTACGGCTCAGCAGCGAGCCAGATCTCAGTCGGCAAACCGATTGAAGTGTCTGCACGAACTGAGGGAGCTGCATACTTTTACTTTACGGCAAACCTCCCGAACGCGTGCATTGCAGCAGTCTCGATTGACACTGCTGACGGGGAAGAATTTCTGCCGCTCAATAACGACTACGGCATCCGTAAGATAATCAAAAGCGGAAACAGATTCAATGTTTATTACGGGTTCAGCTGCCCGATGTTTGAAAAGGGCTATATCTATTTGACCCAGCTGGTGACTACCGGCAACGACAGCGGGACAACTCCGCCAGTCGATATTGTGACTGCAAAACTTTATTACGGCTACATCGAGGACAGCACTTTGCGATCCGTCAGAGGAGTAACGCAAGCAATGGTTAACGCTGCGATCAGCGCAGGAACGATGAAGGAGGTATCGGCAAGGGCGGGAGACTATGAGCTTGGCAATGTCCCGGCAGGTGCGTTTGCGGTCTGCATCGCCCCCGAAAATTTGACCGTGCAGCGTGATGACGGGTTTGGCGGAAAAAACAATTTTGAAGAAAATGCGGGGATTGCTGAATCAGGCGCAAACGGCGTATCTGTGACGATTGGAGAAAAGCAAATGAAAGTATATGGAGAATTTAAACTGTCAACATCGGAGGTGAAAGTATATGTCAGTAATATCTGAAAAAATTTCTGTCAAAAAGCCGGTTATTCCAGAACAGACTAATGTTCCGCTTGACGCACGAACTGTGTGCGACAGCGTGGCAGATTTTCCGAACATTGAACTGCCGTACCTTGGCATGATTATTTTTACAAAGTCTGACGGAAAATACTGGAAGATTACGGAACTCAAAGAGAAGCAAATCGGGTTCATCAGCGTTGCAGACGCACAGATTGCAAAATACGAAGAATTTGGAGGCAGCGGCGGTGACGGCGATTTTGTCACACAGGATGAATTTGATACAGCAATCGGTGACATCAATTCAATTCTGGATGAAATCAACGGGGAGGAGGTTTGATATGGGTACTACTGCGGAAAAACTGCAAAACATTTTGAATGCTAAAGAGGCGATCAGAACTAAATTCAATCTCGCTGCTGATTTGCCGTTTATTCA
>JAFVUZ010000141.1 GCA_017502435.1 Lentisphaeria bacterium | reverse complement strand
GTTTTTCGGCGAAATTTTCGTTTCGTCCTCCCGCTTTTTTGCGGAATGACGAAACAAATCTTTCGCCAGACTTCGCCATAATTGGGGTATTGCCGTGTTTTGCTTACGCAAAACACTATACCCCAAACCCCTCAATTTTTTCTCAAAAAATTAATTTCATTATCTCCCCTTAAAGGGAATAGAGCATAAAAAAGACTGTACCCCGATTATAATTGATGCGGCAGAAATTTTATCTGACTTTGAATATTACATTTGAATAACATTCAACATCGGCAGCAAAGACAAGTGTATTGTTTTCATATTTGAATTTGACTTCCTGCCAGATGCCGGAGGCAAGAAGGATTTCAACTTTTTGGACCGGAGCGGCACATTTAATGGAAACTTCATGCAGGGCATCAAAACCGAGGTTGAAGAGTCCGAGCAAATCGCTGCCGTCCTGCAGTTTTCTGTTCAAAAGCATTATAGGCTGATATTCTGTTGCACAAAACGGCAAATTGCCGCCGTTGAGTTTTTCGAGAATAAAGTTCAACCAGTCTTTGCGGCCGTCATAGAGCGGTGACCAGAGCATTTGGCGGGCGAAAACAGTTGAGCAGACAGTTCCGCCGAGCGAATTGCGATACAGAACTGACGCAGGAGCGACTTTTTCAATTTCCTGTGCATATGCAAACGATGAATAACCGAGTTCAGTCAGAACTTCTGCTTTGTTGTCAAGCAGAGTCATGAACGGGATGTCAGGATGTTTGCTGAGCGGATATTTTGAGTTGCCGTCAGCGGAAATTTCACGGTTAAAAAGAAACTCTTTGTTTTCAGCAGAAACGCCGAGATATTCAGCAAATCCGCGTTCAGTCAATGCGACCGTCGCCGCACCGTCAAGCAGGACTTTGTGTGAAAGAATCTGCTTTAACTGTTCATCAGTGAAACGTGCGACAGAAGATTTCCCTTCGATAGCGTAAATTCCATCCTGACTGAAATCATAGGTCCCACGGAACGGAATACCGTACCAGCCGAGGAAATTATTTGCCCAATGTTCAGTTGGCATTGGCCATTCCATTGTATTTGAGGGATGCCAGTTCGGGAATTGGTCATGTTGAGGAATAATTATACCGCAGGACGCTGAATTTTTGACAGTTGCAGTCAATTCCTGATAAGTTCCGTTGTATTTGCTGATAATTTCAGTATATTTGCGGTTGACGGGCGAGAGAGCTTTGTGGCAGTTTACATACCAGAGTTTTGAGCCGTTCAATCCGGCAAAAGCGGCAGAGCAGAGTTTGCTGTGAATACTGATGGCGGATTTGCTGTACAATGTGTGCGGGCAGGTATCGGTTTCGTCGAGGAGGTTCGGAATATTTGCCCAGAATTCACGCAAAGATTGAGTCCTGAGGTAGTTGTCCGGAAATAAATACGGAGTGTTTTCTGCATAACTGCCGTTTGCAATACGCATGATTGGCTGTTGATTTTTTCCTGCGATGGCTTGAGCTGCGAAGCCGTTGTAGCGGAGTTCCCAGCCGGGCATACAGGTAGCGGCGGGGATGTCCGGATTTACCGAGTCGATGGCTTCACGGATGAGTTTGCAGACGCCGTTGACGGTTTCGATGCGGATGGTGTTGAAAGCGGTGAAAATTTCATCATCGACTTTGCAGTTTTTGACTGCCAGGCGGTATTCTTCGGGAGTGAAATTGTTTCCGGTGCGGCGGTTGAATTCTGCGGTATGTTTTTCGCAGAAACATTCAGCATACGGAGAGAAAAAGCGTATATCGTCATCACCCATGATGAAGCAGGGATTTTCTTTGGCAAGCAGAGAGACCGTGCGGAAGATATATGCTTTGAAATTTTCATCCCAGGGGCAGAATCTTGGAGTTCTTCCCTCAAGGTCAACAGTTCTTGTCCATTGTTCCTCGTTTTTGTCTACGCGTGGCCAGTGGCCGAGGATGCTTTGAATAAGTACGCCGGGGCGGACTTTTGAGCCTTGCAGAGCCTTGCTGAATTTGCGGTAGCTGTCGATCAGAAAATCGGCTTTTTTGTTTGCCGGGAAACCTTCGGGATGCAGTGTGAGAGTATAAAGGGCAATGTCGATGCCGGATAATTTTTCAAGTTCAATGACGTCCTGTGCCGCCAGTTCTTCATTGCCGGGATTGCAGGGGACGATATTATAAAAAGTAAAAGCTTTCTGCGTCATAAATACCTCCTTTTTTTATGTTTTGCAGAAAATATTGCATTTAATTTAACTTTGTAAAAACATTTTTCAAGTATAAAAAAGAAAATTATGGAAATAATCTGTAAGCATTATTTGTACTCAAAATGCGGTTCGCCGAGAACGATTATACCGCATGATGGTTTGGCTGTGAATTTCAAACCGAAAACTCCGGATGGTGCATTGATTTGCAGCTTCTGTACCGGATTTTTTTCTGAAAGAGTAACAGTTGCGGCAGTTCCAGAGTTGTTCAGCCATTCTATGCAGACCTCACCTCCGGGCGGAATTGTATCCTGAAAGCCGATGGAAACGGTGAAATTTTTGAATGTTTCAGGCGCGATTTTATAAAGCAGACTGCCTTTGAAATGTGAACCGAAAGAGAGCCCGTAATTTAATTTTCTGCCGTTCAACTGAAGATCGGTTTTGCTGCCGTCGGGGAGAATTGCACAGTTGCGTATAAATGAACGGAAACGGTACGCTCCGAAGCCTCCGAATGGAAATTGATACGGTTCAAGTGTATTCAAACTGCAGAATGCGGCACGGTTTGATTTGCCGTCAGTTGCCAGATGCAGAATTGTAGCGATGACATCGGCACATAGTTTTACTGCGTTGTTATGCATACGGCGGATTTCATCACTGCTGTTTTTGCCGCTGAATCCGAGTTCAGACAGAATATATTGAAATGCCGCCTTGCGTGAATCTGCAGAGTAACTGCAGTATTTGCCGTACAGCATCATGACGGCTTCATCAATACTGTCGCCGAGAATCTGCACTTCATGAGCAGGACAATGCAGAGTGAAATCCATTTTGATTTTAGCCAGAATATCTGCAGGAGACGGCGAACTGTCAAGCATTCTGTCCAACACAAAACCATCAGCACCGCCTGCACCTTCGAGCGTGTGAAATCCGAAAGTTGAATCTTCCAGCATATGCAGCAGGCATCCGAGATATTTTTTTGCTTCATCGTCATTGCCGTTTTGGAAATATCTGACAGCGTGAGTGATATAAAAAGTAAAACCTTTTTCGGCATGGCGGAAGTTTTCATTGACAAAATCTCTGCTCAAAAAACCGCCGTTTTGGTTCATTTTCCAGTAGCGGTACAATTCATTATACGGAGTATCCGGCAGATAGTGGAACTGAATCCCATCCAGGAAAAAGATGTATTTTTCGAGTTCCTGCCAGCGGTCGGAAAAATAAAAATCCGGATAAGAGCAATAATTTTTTATCAAATCATCACAATTACCCAAATCTTTTTTCTGTAATTTGAGTGCTTGTGCCGTCAAAAATGAATGAGTTTTGCTGTCAGGCATATCAAAAATCTCCTGTGTTTTTGAATTACGGATGATAATTTAGCATACAAAAATTGATTTGCAAATTGCAAAAAGTTTTATAATTAAAATATTTTTGCTTGTAAAGCTTCTTTTCCGGTATATATTAATATATATTGTATAAAGAGTTCAAATACACAAGGAAATTTTAATGAGTCAATATCTGAAACCGGCACAAATTGAGCGTAATACTCCGCAACCGGTTTATCAACAAATATATGAACAGCTGAAACGTGAACTGGTTCTGGGAAATTATCAGACCGGGGAACGCTTTTTTTCTTACCGTAAACTTAAAGATATTTACAAAACTGAACTCCGTACCATTGCCAGTGCAGTTGAACTTCTTATCCGGGACGGATTTCTGGAAAAAAGAGCCGCCAGCGGTATTTATGTAATCAAACAGGAAAATCTTTCCGAGGTCGGCAATGTCTGGTATGCGGTAATGGACGAGCAGTGTTATCATCCGTTCTTTTTCAATATTCTTATCGGTCTTGTCAAAGAGGCGGAAAAATTCGGACTGCGTCTGATCGTACGTTTCGGCAAGGATCGGGAGGAGTTTATGCGTTGGTTTGCTCCCCGTCCCGGCGAAGGTTTGATAATTACGGGCGAACTTGATAAATCAATTCTCAAGGCTGCAGGCGAGAAGTGCAATGACAATATGATCGTTGTCGGCAATTATGGTATAAACGGCAACTTCGGTCATGTCACAACAGACTGTTATGATAAAATCCGGGAGTCGCTTGAAAATGCGGCCGTCTGCAAATGCCGCCGTTTCGCTGTTATTACCGGCTCCGCCAAAACCAAAATCGCTGCCGATATACGGGAGATTGTTGAGGAATTTTGCTCCAAAAATAAATTTGCTTACAAAGATATAGAGGAACTTTCTGAGAACGGTTATGCCGGAATGGCAATGTTAAAGGATTTCAAACCTGATTGCGTATTGCTGACAGAGCCTGCATTTTCAGGTGTATGGGAATATATGCTGGAAAATTCCCTGAAATGTCCTGATGATGTTTTTCTTATCCGTTACGGCAAGGAGATAAATGATAATTCGCTTGCGGGCAGAGCCGCTATCGAACTTGAAATCAACAGTGAAACTCATGGCAAAACTGCATTGCAGATGCTGTTGAAAAACAGTAAAAATATAAATAAAGTGCAAATGCAGCTGGTAAAACATTTTGCCGAATCCTGAAAAAATTGAGATTATTTCAGAATCCGGCAATATATATTTTTTCGCTGTGTACTAAACATAGACTGATTTTTTATTACAAGGGGGCTTACGCCGCCCGGCGTTCCACCCGCCTCTCTTTTACGCTGACGCGTGACGCCGATTGCCTTGTCACGGCGTAGCTTTAGCGAAGACGGAACCCCGGCGCCGGGTACGACCCGGTGCGATATTACGCTGGTGCGTGAATGTCAGCGGGGGGGTGGTGTCAAGCGTTATTTCGGCGGAATGTTCGATTGCTCCTCCCCTTTTTTTAGGGAATGAGCAATCAAATCTTCCGCCGGATTAGCC
>JAFVUZ010000140.1 GCA_017502435.1 Lentisphaeria bacterium | reverse complement strand
GTTTTTCGGCGAAATTTTCGTTTCGTCCTCCCGCTTTTTTGCGGAATGACGAAACAAATCTTTCGCCAGACTTCGCCATAATTGGGGTATTGCCGTGTTTTGCTTACGCAAAACACTATACCCCAAACCCCTCAATTTTTTTCTCAAAAAATTAATTTCATTATCTCTCCTCAAAGGGAACAGAGCGTTGGGAAAAAGAGGGGAGAATTCTGTCTTTGCTGTGCTGTATTGTGACAAGTTGAGGAGGGGGCAAAAGGATATTTCCTTCAAAGTTTTTTTCTCCTCCTTGAGGACTGCCTTTATCGTGAATATAGCCGTTACAAAAAGCAGATTCGTTTGATGCACTGATCGAAACTTTCCTGTCCGTTCAGAATATCAATTTGAATGCGGAGAAAAAGCATCGGTATATCCAAACGGTCGATTTTTGGGATTCTTACGGCATCTTTTTCGGTGGTCAGAATATATTTTGCTCCTGCTTTTTTGGCAACATTGATAAAGTCGATTATTTCCTGTTCGGTATAGGCGTGGTGGTCGGCATAGTGGATGCGTTCCACGATTTCAGCGCCTTTTTCCTCAAGGAAACGTTCAAAACTTGCAGGACAGGCAATGGCAGAAATTGAAGCGACTTTGGTATTTTGCAATTCAGAAAGCTCCAATTTATTGCCGCGGTGAAAAACTTCCTCAAGATATTGCGGACGGTGACAGCATTCAATGATTTCCGCCCGTTTGTTGTAGCGGCGGATAAAAGTACGCAAGTGCCTGAGTTTGTGACTGCCGTCGGATTTTGTCAGGAAAATATAATCCGCACGGCGTATGTTTTTGACCGGTTCCCGCAGCAGGCCTCTCGGCAGGACGTGACCGTTGCTGAAGGGATCAGTCGAATCGACCAGAGCGATATTGATATGCGGTTTCAGCATGAGATATTGAAAACCGTCATCCAGAATGAGTACATCCGTGGCAAAATTTTCAATTGCATACAATCCGGATTTGACTCTGTCCTTGTCAACGATAACTGAAACATTTCTCAAATTGGAAGCAAGCATATACGGTTCGTCACCGGCTTCACGGGCATTGAGCAGCAAATCATTGCCGTTGGAGACAATTCGCGGCGGAAGTTCAATTTTTTTATGAGCGAAACGGTGAGCCATTTTTTCTGCAAAAGTACGTTTTTTGCTGCGGTATCCGCGGCTCAGAATGGCAACTTTGCGTCCCTGGGAACTTATGCTGCGGGCGAAAACTTCCACTACCGGAGTTTTGCCTGTTCCGCCGCAGGAGAGATTGCCGATACTGACAACCAGACAGCCGATGGCACGGTTGCGGATCACCCGCTTGTCATAGAGCCACAATCTGGTTTGGATGGCGGCACGGTAAAAACGCGAAGCGACAAAGAGAACACCGAGGGCAAATTTATCCGTTTTGGAATGATTTTTGCCCTTGATAAGTTTCAGGAAACTCTGTTCCAGATTTTCTGCTTTGAATTTGCTGAAAAGTCCCATTAAAACTCCGGTTTCAGAATAATTTAGCCAGTTTTTCGTAAGTTTTGAGTACAAGTTCCTCTGTTTCTTTAAAACTTATACAACTGTCAGTAATGGAAATGCGGGGATCAGGTTTGACTCCGGGAGTTATCGGCTGATTGCCGCATTCAAGATAGCTCTCCAGCATTACACCTTTGATAATATCTTCACCATCAATGATTTGTGAAACAATATCATCCAGAACAACACGCTGTTTGCGGTAATCTTTGTGTGAATTTGCATGACTGCAGTCAACGATTATCATGGGTTTGAGTTTTGCTTTTTTAAGAGCAACACGCAGAAATGCGATATGTTCGGCTCCATAGTTCGGCTGCGGACCGCCGCGGAGAACGATATGACCGTATTCGTTGCCTTTGGTACGGAAAACTCCGACGTGGCCGTCCTCCATAATACCGATAAAATTATGACTGCTGCGGGCAGTGGCTACGGCATCAATGGCAATCTGAAATGAACCGTCTGTTGCATTTTTGAAACCGACCGGCATTGAGAGTCCGCTGCCGAGCTGACGGTGAGTCTGAGCTTCTGTGGTGCGGGCTCCGATTGCCGCCCAGCTGACTGCATCTGCCAGATATTGAGCGATGATGGGGTCGAGCATTTCAGTTGCGGCGGGGAGGCCGATGTCAATGATCTGGAGCAGGAGATTTCTTGCCATGAAAAGACATTTATCGATATTGTACGAACCGTTTATGTCGGGGTCGTTTATCAATCCTTTCCAGCCGATGGTAGTGCGTGGTTTTTCAAAATAAACACGCATGACCATATAAATACGATCCTGCACTTTGTCTGCAAGTTCTTTCAATTTAACAGCATATTCGAGAGCCGCTGCCGGATCATGAATGGAGCAGGGACCGACGATCATCATAAGTTTTCTGCTTTTGCCGTCAAGAATGTCTCTGATTTCTTCGCGGCTGCGTGCGACTTTGATTGCCGCTTCAATGGAGAGAGGCAGTTCAGAGCGGATCTGTCCCGGAGACGAGAGCACATTTCTGCCGGCAATATTTATGTTGTTGGTATTAACCATGATACAAAATGTCCTTTTTTGATGTAATTATATATATTCATAATAATATACACCAGAAAAACACAAAGGCAAGACCGGGAAATCAGCAATTAACAGTTTTTTCAAGTTCAGCAACAACTCTGCCGAATGTGTCGAGTGCATCTGCAATCGGTTCCGGTGTTGAGAGATCAACTCCCGCATTCCTCATAATGTCAAGGACATCCAGTGAATCGCCCGCTTTGAGAAATGAGAAATAGGCTTCGATTTTTGCCGGATCTCCGGAGAGAATGTTATCTTTGAGTTTGATAGCGGCGGACATCCCGCTGGCATATTTGTAAACATAAAAGTTGTAGTAGAAATGCGGGATGCGTGCCCATTCCATAGCGATAAGTTCATCCGGTTCGGGAATTGCTTTTCCGTAATAAGTCTGATGTATTTTGAAATAGACATCAGAAAGGACATCGGCACTCAACGCCTCGTCTTTTTCTGCAAGTTCATGGATTTTCAGTTCAAATTCAGCAAACATGGTCTGACGGTAAACCGTCGCACGGATTTCGTCAGCCAGATGACCGAGCAGATACGCACGCAATTTTACATCTTTTGTGTTGGCGAGCAGATATTCAGCCAGCAGCAGTTCGTTTGTGGTCGATGCTACTTCCGCTACAAAAATGCTGTAATCTGCATAATGATAGTGCTGAGTTTTGTTGGAATAATAACTGTGCATTGAGTGACCGAGTTCATGAGCCAATGTAAAAACATCATTCAAGGTGCCGTTGAAATTCAAAAGCAGATACGGTACGCTGTCATAACAGCCGGATGAATATGCTCCTGAACGTTTGCCTTTATTTTCCATGACATCTATCCAGCGGGAAGCAAAGGCGGTTTTGAGAGTTTCGATGTATTCCTCACCGAGCGGAGCGAGAGCCTTCAGGACAAGTTCTTTTGCCTCATCGAAAGTGTATTTGAGCTGAACATCTGCGATAAGCGGATTGTAGAGGTCATACATATCGATTTTTTTGAGTTTGAGAAGTTTTTTCCGCAGTTTGATATACCGTGTAAGATACGGTACTTTGGAATGAACCGCCTTGATGAGATTGGTATAAACTTCCGGCTTGATATTGTCGTCAAAAAGAGCCGCTTCGAGGGCGGAATTGTAATGCCGCACCTGACTGGAAACGACGTGACGTTTGACCGTGCCGGAGAGAGTTGCACCGAAAGTGTTGCGGAATTTTTTGTATGCGGAGAGCATGGCTTTGAAAGCGTTGCGGCGTACTTTGCGGTCGGGATTGATCAAAAAAGAGTAATAATTTCCGTGGCTCAAACGGACTTTATTGCCTTTGCCGTCGGAGATTTCGTCAAATTCGATATCCGAATCATTCATGATTGAGAAGACTTCATCTGTGCCGCCGAGGACATCGGAATAAAGACCGAGCAGACGTTCTTCTGCAGTGCTTAAAGTATGCGGTTTGCTCCGGAGCAGTTCCTCCATGCTGCGTTTATAAAAAGCGAGCGGTTCTTTTTCGAGCCATTGGCGGATGAGATTTTCATCACCGGCGAGAATTTCCGGTTCAAAGAAAGCCAGGGCACCGGAGATTTTGGCGAAAGCCCCTGAGATGCGGTCCATTCTTGCACGGTTTGGGTTATTTGAAGTATCTTCGTCGGAACGCAGATGGGCGAAAGTGTAAAGTTTTTCACCGAGACGGTTGAGTGAATCCGAAAGTTCAATAGCATTGAGGAGCGATTGCGGGGAATCGAGGAGGTGGCCCTGTAATTTTTCGAGTTCGGCACACATGGGTGCGAGTTTTGCGAAATCGGCTTCAAAGTCGCAATCATTTTTGTACATTTTGTCGAGGTCCCAGGTGAGATTGAGAGGGATTTCATTTCTTTCCGGTAATTTTTTCATAAACATTCCGCATTTAAAGAGTTGAGAATTGAAGTTATCAGTATAGAATTTACCACAAAAGCTCAAAATGTCAAATGCCGAATCCTCTGAAAACCTCATCAAACCGAAATCTTTTTATAAAATTTATTATGTAATGTTGTTTGAGTTTATTTTTATTTTGAATTTCAAACTTTAATTTTTTGATTACTTTGCAATATACCTCAATTTTTCTGTTTTTCAACTTCTTATAATAAATTCTATCGGAAGTTGATGACAATGAATCGATAACAGTTTATGAAAATGAGGAGTAAGTTATGAAGATTTTTGTTTCCGGAATTGCAGGTTTTTTAGGCAGTCATTTGGCAGATGCTTTTATTGAAATAGTTAAAATATAAGTAAAATTAATAAGGAAGGATAGCATTATGTTTAATTTTTTCAGTCGCAAATATAAGCATATTGTTCAATTAATAGATGATGTCAGATTTATAAAAGAATTTATTTGTCATAAATATGCAGGAGAACGTATTATACATAATGTGAATATTAATGGAGAAATACTTTATTTTGAGGATAGTATTTTATCTCAGGCAGTGAAGTCTATTGCTCGTGAAATGAATTGCGGAAATGAGTATGATTTTTCAAAAATTGATTTTAAGGAAGGAGATATCGTTATCGATATTGGAGCAAATGTGGGAATCATATCTATTTATCTTGCAAAAAAATACCCATTTTTAAAAATATATTCGTTTGAACCTGTAAAAGAAAATTTTGATTCATTTCAGAAAAATATAGTTCTTAATGGAATCCCTGAAAATGTAATTACAGCAGTTAATTGTGCTGTTACCAAAGATGCTCGCAATGTGGTCATGAATATTAATCCATATAATAGTGGAGGATGTTCAACACAGGAAGTATTTGCAACTGAGTATAATTATAATACATCTAATATTAATGTTACTTCAGTTACACTCGAAAATATATTTGAGAAATATTCAATTAAAAATTTGAAACTTCTGAAAATAGATTGCGAAGGTTCAGAATATGAAATATTAAATAATACACCGGAACAAATACTTCATAGGATAGAATATTTACGAGGAGAATTTCATGAAAATAAAGCTTTGACTTCAGAATATGATGTAGATATCCTGTATGATTATTGTTGCAAGCATATAAAGAATGTTTCAGTAGTAAAAGCCCGTAAATGTTTTGTCGTATAAAATTTTAGAAAATTTAAAAATGAATTTAACACAAGCTCTTATTTTCAATTAAAAAATTCTCTTTATTTGCTTATCTGAAAGAATAGATAGAGTTTTGAATGTTTTATTTGAGGATATATGAAAAAAATAAAACTGTTTTTTTATGCAATCCTCCTGTAAAATTCATCCACAGTTAAATATTTGTCTATATCTGATAAAATTTCAGTATTTTCCGTTTTCGGGGCACAGCGTTCAATCGAAGTAATACGAAAAATATCGAAAACTTTGCAATTACTGAATGTTGCCGCAATATTAGTCAAACCTGAGTCATTGCCGACAAAAATATCAGTGCAGCTTATCACTCCGATTGTGTCAGCAAGATTTTCCGCTTTCAAAATCTCCGCTCCGTCGGGACAACATTTTGCCAAACGTTCATATTCTGCGGGAGAACCGATAAAAAATACAGAATAACCGTCATTTATAAACAGTTCTGCAAGTTCATGGAAATTGCTGTCTCCCCACTCTTTTTCTTTCCATCCGGCACAAGGGGCAAGCAGGACAAGTTTTGACTGCGGCAGATTATATTTCTGACGGTAAAAATCAGCAGAGTTTTCTGTAACCGGCTGTTCCACAACGATTTTTTCATATTCATCCTGCGGCAGATTGAAATTATAAATCACACTCAAAGACGCCCGCAAACCGAGATATTTTTTTTCATGCAGTTCATCCGGAGTTCTGACATCATACAGAAAGCCTAATTCGTCACCGTTAAAACCTGAAATAAATTCCGCTTTGCACCAATAAGCAAACAATGCAGAATACCGATTGCCGCCGAGATCTGCAATCACATCATATTTTTTGCGGTATTTTTTTGCCGACTGATGAATTGTCAACAGCGAAACTTTTTCCCGTTTGCGGTCACTGACAAGTGCGGGTTCAATGAAAATATGTTCTTTTTCAATAATTCCGTTCAGTAAAGCTGAAAAATCTCTGCGTAAAACCACATCAATTTCCGCCTGCGGGAAATATTTCTGCAAAAGTTTTACGGCATTCAGCATCCACAGTGTATCTCCGAGGTAATGCGGCAGAATACACAAAATATTATTGATATTTTCCGGCATTTTTCGTTTTCTATTAAACACCGAGCCAATAAAAAACAATAACTTTTTTATCAGTTTATTCATATTTTCAGGAAATCCATTCTTTCGGATAGGCAAATAATGAATGTTCGCCCCAAGTAGTAAGCGGAGAAAAAGATTTTATCTCAAAATGATAATCCAAATCCCATGACTTTAAAGTTTGATAAATTCCTGCAAACTCTCTTGCATTATGGTAAATTGAAAGTGACAGTAAAGGTCGGTCTCTGCGGATTATCTTTTCAGCACCGCAAACAAAATTCAATCCCATTCCTTCTATATCAGCTTTTAAAACTCCGAAAGTTCCTTCTTGTGAAAGATATAATTCATCTAATGTTCTGCAATTCATTCCATTGATATTTTCTGAATTGTCAGACAAGGCATAAGGAACAATTTCATATTCAGAATTATTGACTGAATTTTTTTTCAATGTCGTAAATATTTTTTCTCTGCAATCTTTCAACGGTTCAAAAATAATTATTTTTTTCGGGGAATAATGCCGAAACACCAGTGCTGAATCACCTAAAAAGCCTCCGATATCAGCAAATAACTTTCCTGCTATATTCTTTTTTACAAAATCCGGGGCAAAACGCAATCCGTGATGATAATATATTGATTCCGGTCCGATATCATTAAAATTCAACTTATATTTTCTGCACTCTTTTTTTAAAACAGACAATATTTTTTTATATTCATCTTGCTCATCTTCTGTGAAAAAATATTTGGGATGAACAAACACGCTGCCATACGGCACAGCCAACTGCCGTTTCATAAAACGTTTTGCAGCTGCGACAGATTTTTCATCTAAATCAGCAAATATATTTTCAATTTCTTCATCTGAAAAAACTTTATTATGTTCAGATGATGAATATGTCACAGGCAATCCTTTAAAACCTGCCTTAAATGCAACCAATCCGACTATAAAATTTGTTCCAAACGGCAATCTTTGTATGAATTTAATTATTTTTTGCATGGATTCATCCTTTTTTTATAAAATAGAAAAGGTAAAAAGCAAAATTATAAAAGATAAAATATCAATGCTCTTCTTCAATATATCATAATTTTTTAATTTTTCAACTTCCATAAAGTGATATCAAAAGTATTTTTCTTTTATTCTATTGAAAAACAACTTTTTATGATTATATTAAATCAAAATTGATAAACAAATTTTGTACCCGAAACAGAAAGAATAAAATGAAAATAGCCATTGAAGCAAATTTGTGTGCCGCTCAAGAACAAGCTACCGGACTCGGAGTTTATACAGACCAATTATTGAAAGCATTGTCTGATATAATCACTCCAGAAGACCGCATTTATCTTCTCCATGCCCGCAAACAATGGCAAGGACCTGATTACGGAAAACAGTTTGAACCTGTTTCATACTCTGTGGGTTCTTCTCAATTTGTTTCAATCGCTTTCAACTTGAATAAAGTGCTGAAAAAAATCAATCCTGATATTTTTCATGTCACATGCAATGCAGGTGCACCGCCGATATCATCAGTTCCGACAGTAACTACTGTGCATGACCTTTTTGCTCTCTCTATGCAAGGTGTTCCGTTAAAAACAAGACTCCTGATGAGACTTCTCTTTCATTGGACTTTTAAAAACAGTTCTTTTATAATCAGCAATTCGGAGTACACAAAACAATCTCTTGTTTCTAAAGGAATTGACAGCAAGAAAATTCACACGATTTATCTTGGAACTCAAATGGAATTTTCTGCTGAATTATCCACCAAAAAACAAACTGAACAACCTTATTTTTTATGTGTCGGTGCATTAGAGCCACGTAAAGGGCAAGAAATGCTTGCACAAGCATATCTCTCGGCGTTACAAATAAATCCACATATTCCTGATTTGTATTTTATCGGCAGTGACCGCGGAGACGGACAGAAAATTCAGAAATTATCGGAACAAAGTCAGAAATTAAAATGGTTGAATTTCGTTTCAAAAGCTGAATTGATAAACTATTATCAAAATGCAGACGCATTTATCTTTCCGTCATACGATGAAGGCTTCGGAATTCCTGTCCTTGAGGCGATGAAGGCAGGTTTGAATGTAATTTGTTCCGATATCCCAGTTCTGCGTGAAATTGCTGGTTTCGGTGCTTATTTTGTAAAACCTGAAATACTAGCTTTTCGTGAAGCGTTGTTGAAATATACGGCTGGAGAACTTACATTTCCTGATTCTGCAAGTTTAAAATCTCATCTTGACCGTTTCAACTGGCAGGAAACAGCACGCCAAACTATGCAAATTTACCGCAAAGCTGCAAAAAAATAAATACGCATTGCGTTTCGGCAAGGCGTATTTTATTACGCTGTGTACTAAACATTGACTGATAATAAAAAAAATTGAGGGGGTTCGGGGGTATAGTGAGTTGCGACAGCAACGAACGGCATACCCCTGATGTGGCTAATCCGGCGAAAGATTTGTTTCGTCATTCCGCAAAAAAGCGGGAGG
>JAFVUZ010000011.1 GCA_017502435.1 Lentisphaeria bacterium | reverse complement strand
GAGTTTTTCATAACCTTTCATCATTTTAATTGTCATAAACTTATCGCCTTTGTGGGCAGAAACTACCTCGCTGAGTTCATTCAGCAATGCCTGAACATTATAATGTCCGATTTTGCGTTTATTTTCATCATACAGGTCAAGTCCCATATAAGCACTTGCGGGCAATGCGGGGTCAAGAGTGCGGAAATTGACCTTGTAAATATAAGTTTTGTCAGGAGAAACAGGAATATATTCCTTGTATGTCAATGGTGTCGGATATTTGCCGTAGAGGACAAAACATGGTCCTTTGCCTCTGGCGTAATCAGGTGCGAACTCGACTTTGCCTGTCCATGATGAGGCTTTGTCCTGCTCTTTGAGCAGTTGTTCGGTGCTTGTGCAGCCGCAGAAAACCCAAGCTGCAAGAAGTGACAGCAATACATAATTTTTCATAATTACATTTCCTTTTTATTTTATTTGGCTCTGTACTAAATATAGACTGATTTTTATCATCTTTCCAATAATTTTCTATAAATTTGACTGAAGAAAATGTCAAATATAATTAAAAGGTTTGGAAAAAGATGAGGGGGTGCAGGGGGAGAAGAAAAGAACCTTTCCTCAAAAGGTTTTTTCTTCTCCCCCTGCAATAAATCAGTCATCTTTTATAACACAGCCATCTGTTTTATTCAAATTTGATGGCAGTTATTTGACCGGAATTTGCAGGGCGAAAAAGTGAAAAATCGGCAGTTGTTTGGTGATTTTCCATTGTTTTTCGTCGATTTTTTCAGCGATATCGGCAAGCGGCAGCAGTTGTCCGTCTTCATTGAGATATTTGCCGTTTGCAACATCAGCGGCGGGGTCATTGAAAGTTATGGTAATTTCGTCTGCAATATCATATGAGGTATTGGCGATACCGGCAAAAATATTGCTGCCGTCATTGAAATATTGGAGCGCGAAGCAACTCGGATTTTCAATAAAAGCGGGAATTGCCTTGATACTCATGCTTTCAATAACGTTGCGCATGAGGGTTTGTTTCTGATAGTTTATGAGATTTCGCATATCGGCAGTGACGGGGTTTAAGTAATAATTCATCACTGCAACTTTGCCGCCGAGAGAGTTTGAATAGAGTATCATGGAGGGACAGACCTCGCAGCGGTCATGGTCGGTTATTACAGACAGAATGCGTGCGGAGGGGGCAACATCGGTAATTTTTTTGACATCTTTGAGAGCTGTGTCTTTCAGCGAGGCGTAAGTCCCGGTGTATTGACCGCAAAACTCTTTATCGCAGAAATATTCAGCTCCGAAAACTTCGTTCATATCTTCAATGCCGCATCCTATTTCATTTTTGAAGCCGCGATTTATAAACGCTTTTGCCGCAGATGCATCAAGGATGAGATTTTTGCTCAAAAGTTTTTTCAATTCGTCATCTGTCATGGTATAAACCGTGCCGCCGGCAAGCAATGTTACATCAGATTCGTCATAGGTAATGCAAAAGCCGCTGTTGGCAAGGAAATCATGGGCCGTGAATGCCGGCCAGTAGTAATCTGAAAGAGCCGGGTGATTTTCCGGAGTTGATACCGCAGACCTTTGAGAGAATTTCAAGCCGATTCCTTTTTTGGTATTGCGTTTGGGGGCGATTTTGAGCAGACT
>JAFVUZ010000139.1 GCA_017502435.1 Lentisphaeria bacterium | reverse complement strand
TTTATTACCTCAAATCTCATTTCTAATGTATCATTAAAAACTGAAAAAGCAAATTTTTTATAAAATTTTTATCTGAAACGTGAAGAGCCGAAAGTGCGTTGATGATAATTTGGCGGAATCGTTTATTTTAAAGCGTCATCTGTATCAAATTTTGAGCTTAAAAACCACTGTCAGACTTATATCATGGAGAAAAAAGAATAACTTCATTTTCGCTACACAAATATTTTAATCTCACGCCTATACAAAAACAATTATTTTATTTGCAATTAAAAGAATAAATGCTATATTTCCAATAAATAAATATAAAAAGTGTAATCTTGAGGAAATAAATATGACACTTGCAGAAATTTTGCACGGTTCCGCTTACAGTTTGGAACTTTTTACTAATTTATATAACAATGCAATTCAGCGTCTGGAAGAACGCATTAAAGTCAAGACCAACAAAAAAGGCGTTGATGAACCATTTGTAACTTGCATTGTTCGTGATAAAGAAATCAAACTTACTCCGGAAGAGGTTGTCCGTCAGCTCTATGCTGAACGTTTGATAACCGAATACGGCTATCCTAAAGAACGCCTTGTTTTTGAATATCCGGTATATTTCGGCAGAGAGACCAAGCGTGCCGATATTGTCATCAAAGATAAAGATGATCCCACTGCGGCTTACATCATTGTTGAAGTCAAAAAGCCAAAAGCCAAAGATGGTCGAGATCAGCTTAAAAGTTATACCCATGCTACCGGGGCAAGCATGGCGGTTTGGACAAATGGCACATCCATAACGTATTACCACCGCAAAAATCCGAATTACTTTGAAGATATCAAAGCTATTCCCAGCAATACTCAAACTTTGGCAGATGTATTGCAGCAGCCGTTTACGATGAAAGATCTCTGGGATTGCGATAAATTGACCAAAACCGGTAAATCGCTGAAAGATTTGATTCTGGAAATGGAAGATGAAGTGCTTGCCAATGCTGGGGTGGATGTTTTTGAGGAAGTTTTCAAATTGATCTTTGCTAAACTCTACGATGAACAAATCGGAGCGACGGACAAAGAATACAATCTTGAATTCCGCAATTCCGGACAAACCGATATTCAGCTGAAAGAAAAAATTGAAAAGCTATTCAAAAAAGCTTGCAGCAAATGGACTGGCGTATTCCCGGATGATGCAAAAATCAACTTGACCCCGCCGCATCTTTCCATTTGCGTATCTTCTCTGGAAACAGTCAAACTTTTCAACTCCAATCTGGATGTAGTGGATGAAGCATTTGAATATTTGATGAGTAAAAGCAGTAAGGGCGAAAAGGGACAATATTTCACTCCCCGCTATGTCATTGATATGTGTGTAAAGATGCTTAATCCGCAAGTCGATGAAAAGATGATTGATACAGCGGCAGGCAGTTCCGGTTTTCCGGTGCATACCATTTTTCATGTCTGGAAACAAATGCAGTTAAAAGCCGGAAAGGCGGTCAGCCATTTGTTCACCGCGACCCGCAAAAGCAACGATGAATTGGAATATGTTCAGGACAATGTTTTTGCTATTGACTTTGATGAAAAAGCAGTTCGGGTTGCAAGAACCCTGAATTTGATTGCCGGCGATGGTCACACCAACGTAATGCACCTCAATACCCTTGATTACGGTCGTTGGGGAACTGTTACCAAAGAGGAAACTTGGAACGATACCTATAATGACGGTTTCAAAAAGCTGAAAAAGTTGAATTCCGAAAAAGATTTTGCAACTTTCAACTTTGATATAGTCATGGCAAATCCTCCCTTTGCCGGAGAAGTCAAAGAGGGACAAATCCTCAATCGATACGAATTGGGCTTAAAAAACGGCAAAATTCAAAAGAGCGTCAGCCGTGATATTCTTTTTATTGAACGGAATCTGAACTTTTTGAAACCGGGCGGTCGTATGGCGATTGTTTTGCCGCAGGGAAGATTTAATAACAGTACTGATAAATATATCCGTGATTTCATTGCTGAACGCTGCCGTATTTTGGCAGTGGTGGGCTTGCATGGAAATACTTTCAAGCCGCATACCGGAACTAAAACCAGTGTGCTGTTTGTCCAGAAATGGGATGATGAACTTTGCCCCAAAGTAGATAACTATAACATTTTCTTTGCTACCCAGCGTTTGGAAGGCAAAAATAACTCCGGCGATAAACTTTATTGGACGGAAGATAAAACCGGCACAACCACCGACCCTAAACTTGCCAAACGGGATATTTACGGTCATCCGATCGTATATCACGATCTTTTCGCCACAGTTGATTACGATTGCGATAACGGGAAACTGAATGAACTTGTTCAGCAAACACCCGATGGTATTGCCGAAGCCTTTATTGAATTTGCCAAAAAGGAAAAATTAAGTTTTTTTCGATGAGCCCGGTATTTGATGAAGCAAAATACCGGGCATTACTGGAAAAACTGGAAGTAAGCGAAGTCAATCTAAATGATCTTGAATTTAGTTGGCGTATTGATGCGGAGTATTATCAAAAACATTTTCTTGCTTTTGAAAAACTTCTTCGTGCAGAAAGCTGGAAATATTTATCTGACTTATCATCGTTTTTAATAGGTCCTTTTGGTTCCGCATTTGATACTGAAAATTATTTAGAGATTGGAAAGTATCGTTATGTAAGGGGACAGGATGTAAAGCCGTTCATCTTAAAAGATGATGATTTACGCTTTATTCCAGAGGATGATTTCATAAGGCTTGGAAAATATGCCTTAAAAGAAAATGATGTTTTGGTTTCTGTTGTGGGAACAATCGGAAATGCTTGTATAGTTCAATCCAAAGATATTCCTGCAATATTTAGTTGCAAGAGTTCGGTTGTTCGTATTCTCCAAGGACATTCTCCCGCATATGTCTTAACTTATTTAAATTGTTCATATGGAAAAAGTCTTTTGTTAAGAAAAGAACGGGGAGCTCTGCAGAAAGGGTTAAATTTAGATGATTTAAAATCAACGATTATCCCAATTTTTACGGATGAGTTAGAAAAGCATATTGAAAAAATATTTTGGACTGCTCAAAAGTTATTACAAAAATCCAAAGATGTATTTACATATGCAGAGCAACTTCTTTTGCAAGACCTTGGTTTGACAGCTTGGCAGCCGGATGATGAATCAGTGGCGACAAAAACTTTTGCCAACTTCCAGAACTCCGGTCGCCTCGATGCAGAATACTACCAGCCGAAGTATGATGACCTTTTTAAGCGTATTTCTTCCTATGATAAGTCCCGTTTGGGTGATATTGTAAACATTACAAAATCCATAGAACCAGGCAGTGAGGCTTATCAAGAGGATGGAGTACCTTTTGTGCGAGTTTCTGACATCACAAAATTTGGTATTACACCGCCGGAAATACATCTTGATCGGGATAAATATTATTCAGAAAATCTCACTCCGAAAAAGGATACCATTTTGCTTTCCAAAGATGGCAGTGTAGGCATAGCCTATAAAGTTGAAAACGATTTGGATGTTATTACATCCGGAGCATTGTTGCATTTAACAGTAAAAAACAACGATTTTCTGCCAGATTATTTAACTTTGGTACTCAACTCTATTGTAGTCAAACTTCAAGCAGAACGGGATGCAGGAGGATCAATTATCCAACATTGGAAACCGTCTGAAATTGAAAATGTAATTATTCCAAAATTACCCATGCCAATACAAGAACAAATTGCTTCAAAAGTTCAGGAATCCTTTGCCTTGCGAAAAGAAAGCAAACGTCTGCTCGACCTCGCCAAACACGCCGTAGAAGTCGCCATTGAACAAGGCGAAGCCGCCGCAATGAAACTGCTGGAGTTTTAATAATGAATAACAATATTACATTTGGAAAAAAGCATAGTAAGCAAAATAAAAATAATAAAGAATTATTAGAAAAAATTGGAGAATTATATTTTAAAAATAATAACATTAATTTATCTTATCGTCATTCAGATAAATATATAAAATTCACATGGTTAATTAATGATTTAAAAGATGCTTATTTGAATATTATATCTATAATAATCAATATTATATTGGGATTTATTATATTCTTTTGGATACCAAAAACATTTTTGTTTATAATATTATTTGCTTTTTTAATATTCTTAATATTAGCTTTGGAATTTAGTATTTTTGTTCCAGCTTATTCACGAAAAACTCCATTAGAAACAATTAAATTACACTATCGTTTAATAGCTCTAAAATTAATTGCTATTTTAAAATTTCATTTACATCATTTATTATGTAATGCAGATGGTTCTGTGAAAAAATTTACGCTAAATGTAAGTGCTGTCTTTTTTTGTAATCAATTAGGAAGTAAAATCGGTTCCTATTTTGGCATTGATCCTGAAATAGTACAACTTATAATTTTATATTTTACAAATAATGAATTAGATAATTTTTGTTCAATCATACCAACAGAAATAGATGATATTAAATTACGTTCACAATTATTAAATCTAAAAGAAGAGATGTTAAAAATAGCAAAAAATAATCATAAAAAATAAATTATAATAATAATTCAATTTATTTTTCACCTTATTTTATTTATATATTACCTCTATGAATATCAGCCGCATCGGTCGTTTGATCGGTGGGGCTGAATTGTTTTTATTTATTATTAAAAATCCATTCGCGAAGGAATCAGTGCAGTTTTATGAATCTTTCAGCTGTTTCGCCTGATTACGATGAAGAAACTTATTACGAGCAGCTTGAACAACTGCTTCCCACAAACTCTCAAACAAAAATCATCTGTCAAATATAAAAATAAAATAATAATTTGCATTTTGCAATTCAGGTATTATAAATAAAAATATAGTTTTATGGTGGCACATAAATTTTTAAGGTGCATCCGCAGTATTTTTGAAAGCTGTTCTCTACCTTTGCGGTGACACGCAAATTTACCTTTCTGATTTTTTGCCCGCTCCACAATTCTTTTGAAATATAAAGAGCATTTTAATTTTTAAATCAATGGGATACTTTCTATGTTTTTATCTCTTTTGAAATATCTGTAAAATAGAGCAGGTCATGACAATCAGGTATAATTTCAAGTAAGAAAAAATATGTTAATGTATGCAGTCAATGTCTGCCCGTTATATAAAATTCAGGTGTATTGGCTATTTTTGAGGGAAGGTTTCGGCTGAAAAAATATCAACGAAAATAAATGAGACTAATTTGATATTTTTTTGACACAAAGATATCTTGTTTTAAATTATTGCAAGATGTATATTCGCGTGTAGCCATATAATAATATTTTTGTATAAGGGAGTTTTGATGCAAATTCTGTCTTTTGTTGATTTTGAAAATGCGTACTGGGCATGGCATCCGGAGAGAAAGGAACATGAAGCCGGGTTGACCTTGTTTAAGCGGGTGATAAGATGTACGCAGGAAACAAATTTTCATCTTGCTGTCAGTGCAGATAACCGGTTTAATTTTTATCTGGACGGAAATCTTTTGGGCAGAGGCCCTCTGAAAAGCTGTCTTGAACATTATTATTATGATGAATATGAAGGACATCTGACCGAAGGAGTTCATGTTTTTGCTGCAGAGATCATGGTTTGGAACAATGCATGGAGACACTCAAATGCTCCGTGGTCGGAAATGCATGCAGGAGGAGGATTTTTTGTCGCAGGACACGCCGGAGATGAGCGTATGGAGCTTCCGGGTGGATGGCGGACTGCAGTTGCCGGAGGCATTGATGTTTTGCCATGGAATGAATCGTGGAACTGCAAATCGTTAATACCTGCTCCGCCTATGACCAAGGTCGATTGCGGACTTTGGGATTATGAGTGGATGACATCCGGATATTTCGGTCCGGAATGGAGATCGCCGCTAAAACTCGGGCATGCGGTTTTTCATAATACCTGCCAGTTTGATCCGGAAACACCGTGGCATCTGGAAAAAAGACCGTTGCCGCAGATGCTTGAAACTCCCTCGTCTTTTGCAGGGCTCAGTACAAATAAGACGGAATTTACGCTTGAAAGCGGCAAGTTGAAAGCAAATTGCCCTGCGGGGAAATATAATGTCCTCCTCGATGCAGGTCAGAATCAAACGGTAATGGTAAAAATCAGCGGACACGGCGGGAAAGGTCAGTGCCGTATTGCTTATTCAGAAATACTTTGGGATGAAAATTCAAACCGCACATTGCAGATGCCCGGGATGATCGGGCAAGATGGTTATTCGGATAAATTGATATTCTCCGATACAGAAAAAAAATGGGAGTATCGTTCCTTTTGGTATCGCACGGGACGTTTTTTTGAATTGAGCTTTGATTTGTCTGAGCCGATAAAAGATTTTATCCTGGAGATCAACTTTATAACCTATCCATTCAAAAAATGGCTTTCTTTTTCTGCCCCGAATGATCCTGTGCTGGAAAAAATCTATCAAGTCGGCTGCCATACTCTTAAATGTTGTTCTCATGAACATTTTGAAGATTGTCCTTATTATGAACAATTACAATATGCAGGCGACTCCAGAGTTGAAGCACTGTGTTCTTATGCGGCGACCGGCGATGATTCTCTCGGTCGGCACAGCCTGCGGATGTTCGGCTATTCGCAATTGAGCAATGGCATGACTCAGTCGCGTTTCCCGTCTGTCTTTACTCAGATAATACCGGTTTATTCATTGATATGGGCGTTGATGCTCTACGATCATTACAGTATTTTCCATGATGAATCATTAGTGCGTGAACTCATGCCGAAAATTCTTTTTATGCTCAATAATTTTGAAAATCACCGCCGGTCTGACGGATTGATAAATACTCCTGAAGGATGGCATTTTGTAGATTTGGCATTGGGCTGGCACGGAGGATGTCCCGATCGTAAAATAACAAAAACAGACACCTTGCACAATCTTTTTTATGCGGAAACATGCCGCCGTATGGCCGAATTACAGAAAAATATCCGGGAAGATGATTCTCTGCTATTCGGGCGTTATTTGAAAACTGCAGATGCAGTCAATAAATATTGTTTTGACCCAGAGCGTCGACGTTATTGTGATGCCCCCGGCATGGAATGGTTCAGTTTGCATTCCAATATCATGGCACTGATCGCAGGGGCAGTTTCGACCTCGAAAGAGGATTTTCTGGAAGAAATATTGCAGGATAAAATGCTGGTACAGCCGTCGCTGTATTTTGAATTTTATGTTTTATATGCTATACGACAGTACGGTACGCGGGAGCAAATGCGGAAACGGTTTACTCTCTGGGAAAAAATGCTTGAAGCAGGCCATACGACTTTTCCCGAGACACCTTATCCTGATTGCAGAAGCCTGTGCCATGCATGGAGCTGCGCACCGGTATATTTTTTGCAGAATAGTAAATGGTTAAACAGTTGAAAGATGTAAAATATGGAAAAAAAATATACAGAATACAATAATCATATGATGATTTTGGAAGGGAAAAAAAGAAATTTTTCTGTTTTGCCTCAGGTAATTGAATATGGTTATATCACAGGGTGTGCGGGAGTTCCGTTTCCAGATAGTATGTATTTTCAAAATAAACTTGAATTCTGCATCAGAATTTCATGCAGCAAAGATATTTTGACTCATACTATAAACGGGGTAACATATAAAAATTCGTATCCGCACTGTTTGATAAAACCGCCATTGGGAGAGTATCACCTTTCGATTACAACACAGCGGGATGTTTTCTATATTCTTTATCCTCCGGAAATGTTGGATTATTTCAAAAAAACAGGCGTTATAGATGAGACAATGTGCTGGGATATAGAATTAACACCTACTATATCGCACCTGATAGCACTTTTAAAAGAAATGATAAATAAACCATTGGAATTCGGTTTTGCGGATCAGGCAGATTTAAGGTGTCTGCAGTTACTTGAGGAACTGGTACTTTTCCGCAAAAAAAAGAATTCTCCACAGTTTTTTGCATCAGAAAATATCAATCGTATAGTCTCATACTTCAATTTGCATTACTGCGATAATTTTCCGCTTGATGACCTTATAGAAGTCAATGGTTTTTCACGCAGCAGTTTTTTTCGTAACTGGGCAAAATATTATGACATATCTCCTGCAAAATATATGATGCAGCTGCGTATTACAGAAGCAAAAAGACTGCTGTCTGAGACAAACAGTTCCATTGAAGATATTGCTCTCATACTGAAATTCAGTTCTGCAACCTATTTTTGTTCAGTTTTCAAAGGGATGTGCAATTGTACTCCGCTGCAATATAGAAATCAGAAACGTTCAAAATTAAAATGAGATAAATTCGATATTTTTTTGACACGAAGATATCTTGTCCAAAGCATGGTACAATGGTATATTATTTTCAAAATATGAAATTTTTGAAAAACGCTCTGTTTCCTTTGAGGGGAGATAATGAAATTAATTTTTTGAGAAAAAAATTGAGGGGTTTGGGGTATAGTGTTTTGCGTAAGTAAAACACGGCAATACCCCAATTATGGCGAAGTCCGGCGAAAGATTTGTTTCGTCATTCCGCAGCGTTCCACCCGCTTTTATATGCGGGAGGACGAAACGAAAATTTCGCCGAAAAACATCCTGACGCACCCAGCCGCTGACACTCACGCGCCAGCGTCACATCGCTCCGGGTCGTACCCGGCGCCGGGTGCAGGGGCGGCGTAAGCCCCTGCAAAAAACACAAGATACAGATATCTCCCCGTATTGGGAACATAGCGTTGAAAAAAAAGAAAGGTTTTTTATGGAATTTGTATCATATGACGTCGTGGTTTGCGGAGCAGGAACTGCCGGTGTAGCTGCAGCAGTTGCCGCGGCAAGGCAGGGAATGAAAACCATAATCGTTGAAAAGCAGTGTTTGCTCGGAGGCTTGGCGACTTCCGGTTTGATATATGTATATCTGCCGCTGTGTGACGGTTACGGAAAGCAAATACTTTATGGTATTGCGGAGGAGATGCTTATACGATCAGTAGAGTACGGTCCTTTTGATGTTCCTGAAAAGTGGGGCGGTCCGAAAGGAGCATATTCCGGCGTTTCAGACAAACGTTATCAGTGCTGTTTTTCGCCTGCCGGATTTAATTTGACATTGGACAAAATGCTTTCAGAAGCAAATGTCGATCTGCTGCTTGATACAATGATAATCGATGCGGAAACAGAAGATGACTGTCTTGCTGCAGTGACGGTCATAAACAGTTCGGGCAGAACTAAGATAACAGGGAAATGTTTTATTGATACAACAGGCAGTGCACAGGTGGTCCAATTAGCCGGAGGCAAAATACACCGCAGTGAAAATTTCATAACTCCGTGGTTTATTGAAATGTCTGAAAAGCCTGATTTTTTCCATTTTACTGATAATTTGCATGTACAATGTGAAGGGGCTGTTTCAGATAAATTTAAGTATGAATACCGTGACAGCGGTGATTTCGTAACCACTTTTGTTCGCAAATCATGGGAGCTTATCCGCCGGAGATATGATGATATACCTGATCTTGACCGCAAAAAAAATTATCCTGTTCATCTGTCGGCGATGCCGCAATTACGGAAAATCGGAGCAATTAATGCATTATATACATTGGATGATGCGGATCATTGCAAGAGATTTGAAGATTCGATCGGCCTTGCTCCGGATTGGCGAAAACCCGATACGCCATGGGATATTCCGTATCGGGCACTTGTTCCGCAGGATATTAAAAATGTGCTTGCGGCAGGACGCTGTATGGGAGCATTGAATGAAGCATGGGAGGTTTTTCGAGTGATTCCGACTGCAGTAATGACGGGAGAAGCAGCAGGCTTGGCGGCATCTATAGCAGTGAAAGATTGTGTGACGCCTGCTGACATAGATTTTACAAAATTGAAAAAATTGCTTGATAAGGAGGATGAAGTATGCTGATGCAGAAATATTCAACAATCGGTTTGCCGATAAAAAATGGTTTCCCTGAAATTTATCATACTTTCAGCAACCATACTTTAACCGCTCAAGTCGGACGGACGGGGGGGATTGACAGACTTGCGTTTATTGATGTACGCTATGTCGATGATATGATGTTTCCGAACCGCTGGTATGCAGATATTTTTAACCGGAAAAATTGGCATTTGGAGCGGCCTATGTACGGTCCTGCAATAAAATTTATTTCTGTATCCGGGAACGGCAGCAGTTTTCATCATGCTCCTGTCTCGGGGAGAAAACTTCCGTATGGGGTAATAAGTGAGCAGCGTGATGAATTATTCGGCAATAATTCATATAATATTTTTCTTGATCGGGAACAGACTTTGCATGTCATGACCGGTGTAGAGGCCGGCAAGTTTGATTTTTTTGATATTGTTATAAGCAAGTATCATATTGCTGACGGGAAATATATGATAAATCAGAATCAGCATCTCGGACGTGCAAATGAAATTGAAATACTCAGCGGCCGGAAGCCGGATGAAGATTATCTGAACAAAAAACCTTTCGACAATATTCAGGGGGAAATGAAGTGGACAGATTTTGTTTTCGATGAAAAGTCGAATGTATTTATCTGCTCTGCCGTACGTATTTTTGAAGACGGCACAGAAAGACCGCTTTATGTTCTTTTCGGCTGTTCTCAAAAATGTACTGTTATTGAAACTGAACAAAATTGGATATTGCGTGTTGAATATGGTTCAACAGATAAAATTGCCGCCGCAGCAGCAATCGGGGAAGATATCGGAGAATTGAAAAAGAAAGTTTCACTTTCCTATGATGATACTCAAAAAAAGCTTGAACGTATGCTTGCTGAAACTGAAATTACAGAAAAATCATCTTCTGTGTTTTTTATCGAAAATATGCCTGAAGTGTCTGACTTCGCCCGCATCGCTCTTTCAATGCAAAAATCAGTAGTAATAGATGACGAAACAGATTACGCAGCAATTCTGGCAGGTTCCGGGAAATACGGTTTTTTCATGTCATGGGACCATGTATATCCGATAAGGGATTTTATTACAAACGGGGATTTTGAAACTGCCAAAAAACTTTTGCGTTACGGCATTGATTACCCCCACGGTCAAACATCTGTATTTTCAGCTGAACATTTGATACTTGAAATCGCAGAGTTGACCGCATTTGAGGGTAATACTGAATTTTTGCAGGAAGTTTACGGCAAGATCAAAGACTGCTTTGAACATTTGAAAAAATATTCTGATGCTGATACAGGAATAATGAAAACTGATTATGGCTGCGGCGCTGACAATCCTGCAGAGATCGGGCTTGCTAAATTTTTCCATGCTTCCTGTTATGACGCATGGTATTATGCTGCCACCCGTACAATGGCTGATTTTGCTCTGATGTTGAATGATGATACCAGTGCGGAGGAATATTTCCTTCAGTCAGAAAAACACAAAGAAAACTATATGAAATATTTCTTTGATGAGCAAGTCGGTGCTTTGCGGGTCGGTGTAAATTATGATCTCAGTTCAGCTTCCGTTAACGTATTTCATAATTCAAGTTCAATAGGACTGGATTATCCGTACGGTGAATTTCTGCTCAGAAAAGGGGTGCATCGGATCGCTGAGTATTACAAAACAAAACTTCGTCATCCCACTGGATATTCAGCCCTTGCTTATGACAGTGAATCTCCGTGTGAGATGTGGCGCAGTGTTTATATGACACAGCATCTCGGACATAATACCAGAGTGCAGCGTTTGAACAATGATATGGTGGAAGCAAATCGTGTGGCGGATCATTATTTTAAAGAGTTCGCAAAATCGCTGAATGCTATTGAAACATTCAATATTGACGGCTTAAACGGAGATACCAGTCAGCGGGCCAGCTGGCAGACTTTTTCCTGCACCGCTGCACTGCATTGTATTCATCAGACATTGGCAGGTGTTGCATGGAGCATGGGCGGACTTTATTATCTTCCTGCCGATGACTATCGTGATGTAAAAGTCGAAAATTTTATTTTTGACGGCAGAAAATGGAAGATTTCCATAAATGGCAGCGGCAGTTTTGTAAAGAAAATGAAGCTCAATGGTAAAACTTTTGTCAATACGATGCAGGTGCCGGTTGATATGCTTGAGTCTGCTGTTTGTGAACTGGAAATAATCCGTTCTGCAGAAGTACCGGATGTCCCGGTATTGCTTTATGCAGAGGATATCAGAATAAAGGAATTTGAGACTGCAGAATGCGGAATCAGTTTTAAAGCGGACGGCAAAGCATTCGGTGTTATGAAATTTTTTGCAGAAAAAGAGGCAGTTGTTACTGTCAATGGCAGCAAAATACCGACTGAATATTTTGCCGACACAAAAATTTTATGGTGCAACTGCAAAATAAATTATAATGATAAGATTGAATGTTTTTATCCGGAAAGGTAATTTCAAAAGTTTTTAATAAAAATATGGAATTGGCTCAACAGTTGATGTTTTTGCAAAATAAAGGATGTTGATTATGTCAAAATTTTCTGTCGGATCATATCTGCCGGATAAACCGGATGTTATTACTGTTTACAGTGAAAATGGCAAATTATCACAGTTACAGGATGTTGCTTTTGCCTATGACAACGGGAAACTGGAAATTTCAGCAGAAAATACTCCACTTTCTTTTTTGCGTGTTCGCTGGAATTTTCCCATCGACTCAAAAACTCTTTTTTGCGGCGATGCCTGGGAACGCACCTATGGTGACAGTCAGTGGCGGAGTTTTGATCCGGGGCGGATGATGCCGTGGTATTTTTGGGCATCTTTGCCGGATGGCAGAACCGGATGTTGCGGAGTTCAGGTTCGTCCGTCCTGTTTTGCCGCCTGGACTGCTGACCCTGCCGGAATTACCTTGTGGTGCGATATCCGTTGCGGAGGCAAGGGCGTAATATTGAACGGGCGAACTTTAGCTGTCGCACAAATCGAAAGTGCTGTTTATGACGGATGTTCCGCATATGCTGCTGCCCGTGAATTCTGTGTTCAACTCTGTCCTGATCCTATTTTCCCGTCAACGCCGGTTTACGGCAGTAATAACTGGTATTATGCTTATGGGAAAATATCGGAAGAAAGCGTTCTGGAAGATTGCCGCTATCTGGCCGAATTGACAACCGGACTTTCCTGCCGTCCCTTTATGGTCATAGATGCCGGCTGGCAGAAATTGGGGAACATCTGGGGGCCATGGGATATCGGCAATAATAAATTTCCGGATATGCCGCATATGGCCGAAAAAATGAAATCTTTCGGTGTGCGTCCGGGCATTTGGTATCGCCCGCTTTACATCAATGATCCCTCATTAAAAAAAGAGCTTTTTCTGAAAGATATGCCGTATACGCTGGATCCTTCGCATCCGGAAGTGACAGAAATGGTTGCCCGTGATATCTCCCGCTTCCGGGAATGGGGATTTGAGTTGATCAAACATGATTTTATGACCTTTGATGCAACGGGACGTTTTGCGTTTGATATGCATCCGTGGCCCTGTGAAAACGGGAGGGAATTTTTTGACAAAAATCGTACTACAGCGGAAATTTTGCTCGATCTTTTCAGAACGATCCGTGATGCAGCCGGGCCGGTTCTTGTTATGGGCTGCAATACCGTCGGGCATCTGGCTGCAGGATTGCAGGAACTTTCAAGGGCGGGGGATGACACTTCCGGGCAACGTTGGGATCGTACATATAAAATGGGGGTCAATACAGTGGCATTCAGGGCTTGTCAACACCGGACTTTCTTCGATACGGATTCCGACTGTGTCGGTATTACCGGCATGATTCCGTGGAAATATAACCGTCAATGGGCCGAACTTGCTGCTGCCAGCGGAAGCGCATTTTTTGTTTCACCCAAGCCTGGTGTTATGTCTGCGGCAGAAGAGGATGAGGTGAAGCAGCTGCTGGCGATTGCATCCAGAGGTGAAATTGCCGCTGAACCATTGGATTGGATGGATAATTTACGTCCGGAACGTTGGATTATTCACGGCAGAGAGCGGCAATTCCAATGGGATGAAACGGATGGAGGAGAGCCGGACTTTTTACCATAAAAGCAAGGAGTAAAATGAACAAAAAATGCCAATACTTTTGAAATTGGCTTTCTTAATAAGAAAGAAAAAAAAGAAAGGAGAGGATAAAATTAAGATTCTTTAATAAGTATAGCAGCATAATATTGTTTATAGGAAGGAAGTATCACGGCACAGCCGCAGGTCAAGCGGCAGGGCGTGACAAGCAATAAGGAGTTTAAGGAAGTTAAGGAATTTAAGGAAAAAAACAAATGACTGCACTCCAGTCTGGCTGATGTGGACGCTGACGCGGCTGTCAAGCTGGTGCAGAAGGCGGTAGGAGTTACGCGGGAGCGAAGATATATGCTTGACTCAGAGTGCAGTCAACGGCAAATTCCCTAAACTCCCTAAATTCCTTAAATTCCCTATTGTACGTCATG
>JAFVUZ010000138.1 GCA_017502435.1 Lentisphaeria bacterium | reverse complement strand
TTTTTCGGCGGAATGTTCGATTGCTCCTCCCCTTTTTTTAGGGAATGAGCAATCAAATCTTCCGCCGGATTAGCCACATCAGGGGTATGCCGTTCGTTGCTGTCGCAACTCACTATACCCCCGAACCCCCTCAATTTTTTATTCTCAAAAAAATAATTTCATTATCTCCCCTCAAACGGAACATAGCGTTTTGCAAAAGTGCAACTGCAGAGAGAGAAAAACGATATTACAAGTTTGTTAATATCTGAAATTCACCGCTCCATAATCTTGTGGATTTCAGCGGATGAGATTTTCCACTTTTTGTCAATTTTACGGAGTTTCAGCTCAACTTCACGGACTTCATCGACTCTGCCGCCCCCCTTCAGAACTGCTTGAAATCTGCCGGTAAAAGATACTTGTGCGTCTGGCAGATTCAAAGTAATCTGCAGATCAGAAAAACTTAATTCTGAAGATTCAAGAAAAAGATTTGCACGCATTATTTCATTCGCCGCACGGACATCTGTGTACGAGCCGTGCAGAATTCCACGATAAACTGAAAGATCACAGGGGTCTGTAAAATAACTCTTCAAAATATTGGTTTTCAGCAAAAGAACAGCCGGCGATGATTTTTCTTTGCTTTTGGCGGCATCCAGACATAAGCTGTTCAGCATACGGCGGATTTTCGCCTCTTCGCTTTCATTGAAAATGATAAAATAAACAGCAAAAGCCGCAATAATTATCAGAAATACTGAAATTATGATTTTTTTCACCATAAAGGGGCTCCCGTGATCCGTTGTATTTTGACAGAACCAAATTCGTGCATATATTTCGGCATGGAGCGGTTGTCGCCAACAACAAAAACCATACCGGGTTTGACGGTAATTTTTTCCATATTCCAGCGGCTCGGCAGTTTAACGTATGGCTCTTGGATTTTTTCGCCGTTGCGGTAAAGCACTCCGTAACGGAATTCGATACTGTCTCCGGCAACTCCGATGACCCGTTTGAGATAATATTTTCTGCCGATATATTTCAGAATGACAATATCTCCGTGTTTCACCGGAGTTTTCAGGTATTTGAGTTTGTTGCAGAAATTGAAGCCGAATGCTCCATAAGTCGGCTGCATACTTTTGCCGTTTATGAAACACGGCATCAGCACGAAACTGAATAGCGTCCAGAGAATCGCAACAAGCAGAACAATCCGCAGTATAAATTTTTTATTGAATTCCGGAAAGAAAAATTTCTCAAACATAAAATACCTCCATTTGTAAAATATCATAAAAAAACATTAAGTCAAATAATTTTGATATTTTTACAAAAAAAGTAACAGAATAAATTTTGACTCTATACTAAACATTGACTGATAATTTGAAAGGCTCTGTCCCAAACATAGACTGAATTTTTCACGCTTATAATAACTTATCAACCTGTATTAGAAACAGAGCGTTATTCAAACAGCAAAAAAAGCTGCTGCAAAACCTGTCAACAAGTTTTGCAGCAGCCGGAAATATCTGTTATTTCAGAATATATCTGTTATTTTTTGACCAGCATCAACCGTTCGAAGGAGATGGAGTCTTTTTCACCCGCCTTGCCGTGGGGGAATGAAGGACCGGTGAATTTGATTCTTGCCCAGACTTCAAATTTGCGGTCGGGTTCATTCATATCATAGGGGCTGGAAGTGCCGAGTGTGATGTGCCATGATTTGAAAATGAACATATAGCAGTCACCGGAGAGTTTGGTTTCTCCGAGTTTATACCAGTTGTAACCGGGCTTTTTGACTCTGAATTTCTGGAAATTATGACCCCAGAGCGGGCGTTTGGTTGATGGAGAATAAATACCGATAAGAATCGGGAACTGATAATCTTTGATTTTGATTTTCGGACTTTTGTGCGGGAAAGAGATACGTGCAACTTTGCCGATGTCAGAATCAGGATCATCAACGAGTTCCACGAAATTACGCCAGCGTGAACTGTTTTCAAAAGAAAGATCAAAAAGATTTACTGCAGGAACATTTTTGAACTGTTCGGGAGTGAAAAGACTGCGTTCAGTAATGACGGCAGTGTATTTATCAGTTTCCTTTTTGAGATTTTTGAGGAATTTATCGGCATCTTTGGCGTTGAGGCGGATTTTTGCCTGTTCGGCTGCAGTTTTGAGAATACGTTCAGCGATTGCTTTGCGGTCCGCAAAGGGATAACCTTTGAGAGAGCCGTTCTTTTTGAGGTATTCAGCCATCAGCGGCCGTGCCATAATCAGAGCGGCACGGTCGATGCCGAGTCTGGCATACTGCCAGCGTTTGAGGCGAACGGGGTCGTCTTTAAGCAATTCATTGCCGCGGTCGAAAATTTTGTGAGCGGCAGTGAGAACGTTCAAATCCAGATGAGTGCTGGCGGCGGTGGGAGGATACATCCCGAGAAAAGTTCCTTTGGCATCCTGAGTTTCTTTGAGCAATTCACGGTACTGGAGGAAAATATCTCCGGCTTTGCCGTAGAAGTTGCGGACAAATTTCTGACTCAAAGCTTTGACGTCTGCGTCGGGATTTTCCTGCATGGCGGTTTTGAGATAGATTTTGTAATCGCGTGCATCGGCGAGGACGGGTTCTTCAAATTCGGTAAAGACCTGTTTTACACCGTTCTTGCGGAAGAAACGCATATCTGATTGATAAGTCCATTCGCTGTTATACGGCATTTCTCTCGGTGAAGTATAGGTGATATTGTAGTCCCAGATACGGATATTTGAGCTCAATTTTGCCCAGCCGGAGAGCAAGTCATGGAAATATTTGTTTTTGCCGCCGTCATGAGTCTGGAGTACGTTTGACAAAGTATCGCAGAGGGTAAGGACGACGTTATTTTCGGGTTTGATTCCGGTCGGAATTTTTTCAGTATATTGATAAATCAGGGTTGAAATCATGACACCGGGATATTCTTTGCGGATTTCACGGGCGATTTCATTGATAAAATCCAGCAGCAGACCTGCCTGTGATTTTCCATATTTACCAGCAAGAGCGTTACACTCTTTGCAGGTGCAGTATGATTGATTATCATTTTGGGAAATATCATACATCCAGGGTGCGGGAACATTGGCTTTTTTGGCATCAGCGATGTCACGTGCAATATAAGAACGGAGAACTTTCAGCACTTCCTTGCGGACTTCTTTGTTACTCAGGCAGAGCTGACTGCCGGAAACACCGCTTGCCCCGTTATTGACACGTTTGCCGTTAAGTTCAGCGAACCATTCGGGATGTTGTTTGAAATATTTTGTAGTCGGGATGTAAGAAGCAAAAGTGTGAACGAAATACGGTCTGCCGAAAATTCTGCCGATTCCGGGACGTTTAGTGATCACACTGGTTCCGTCATTGTTCAAACCACGCAAAAGTGCAAAATCGCCGTTGTCTTTGCCGTAAACAGAATGGATTTCATTGAGAACAAAAGTGTTTTTACCGGAGATATTTTTGAATTTGACCGGAAGTTCCTTTTTGAGACATTCACGTTCATACGGTGAATAAAACATCATATCGCAGATGTCCTGCAGATAATGACCGACTGCGAGATAAATACCGTCATTACTGCCTTTCAAACTTACACTTCTGCCATCGGTAGAGACGCTCCATGCGCCTTTTTCCATTTTGTTATCGACGGCAATATTGACAACAGTTTTGCTGTTTTTGTCAATTTCGTCGGCATATTTTTTGAGCAGTTCTGCGGCATTTTTTTCATGCACAGAGGGATTTGGCGGCAGTTTGATTTGGACTGCAGATGCGGAGAAAACAGCTGCCAGAACGGTAATTGCGGTTAAAGATTTGAAGTTCATAAATTTTCCTTTATATCAATTTATCAGTTTTTATAGCCAAGACCACGCCATTCTGACGGGGGATAAACGCTGTAATAAGCAGACAAAGCCTTGCAAGAAGAGCCGCCTGAGGCTCTTTCCGGATATTTGAAATATTTTGCTGAGCCGTCAACAAAAACCATATTGAATCCGCCGGAATGTCTGTTATCCATGCGGTATGCTTCACCGGATTGAAAAGAACCGTATCCGTATTGAGCATGACCTTCATCATTGACATACATTCTGTCTGCGGCATATTGAACTACACTCGGCACCTTGAAAAGACCTATTTTTTTGGAAGCATAATTCCAGCCGCCGGTTTTAATTCCGTGCATAATTTCCCATCCGATAGTAGGATTGTAAGATTTTCCGCCTTCACTTGGGGTCCATTTCATTTTCCATGTTGCAGACGGACAGGTCCATGATTTGTATTCACTGTAAGGACGCAGCAACACCTGAACACGGGTAACACCACCGTGAGCTCTGCCGCCGGGAACCCAATCATCATTATCAGCAACATACATATTGAGTCCGAGTGCAATTTGCTTGTGATTGGACATACAAACAGCAGTACGGCCCTTTTCTCTTGCCTGATTGAGGGCGGGCAGCAGCATTCCTGCAAGAATTGCAATGATTGCGATGACCACCAGAAGTTCAATGAGGGTGAAACTTCCGATAATATTGATTTTGTCATGTTGTTTGAGGTTGTTTTTCATATTTTTTCTCCTTTTGTTATGGGGTTGGGTTTTCAGTTTTTGTGGGATGTTTTTGAGAATTTTGGGAGGTTTGGGAGATTTGAGAAGGTTGTTGTTCCTCTCAATACTCTCAATCCTCTCAATACTTACTTTCTTTCCGTGAAAGAAAGTAACAAAGAAAACATTTTCCAC
>JAFVUZ010000010.1 GCA_017502435.1 Lentisphaeria bacterium | reverse complement strand
AACTTCTTTTTTCGGAAAAAGAAGTTTCCGCTCTCCCCCCAAGCCCCCCTCTCACTTTCAAGAAAAACGGAGTTCTTTTGCGCCTTCCGTTGGTCGGCGCAGAGTATGCTTTCGCCGGAAATCATCCACCGTGCTATTCGCGGCACTTTGCCGGAAGATATCAGCCTTGCCAAACTTTACAAACTCCCCGACCGCTGGGATGAACAGTTAATGCAGCTCGGAATAGCAGTAGAATAAAACCTTTCTCCTTATTTCAGCCCTCGGAAACGGGGGCTTTTTTTGTTTTTTAATTAGTTGACTTGCTAATTGAATTTTTTGTGATATATTATATTGCAGGAGGCAGTTATGGAAATATCACAAGTTCTCAAGGCAATGAGCCACCCTATACGGTTGCAGATGGTGGAGCTTCTGCTGCAAAAACGGATGTGTGTCCGCAGTCTGGCACGCCATTTTGAAGTAACAGAACCAACTATTTCGGTACATTTGAAGGTGCTGAAAAATGCCGGTCTCATCGTTGGCGAAAAGAAAAGTTACTATATGCATTACCACGTCATCCGGGAAAATGTTGCTGAACTTTCGCAATTCTTTGCAGCTTTATCCGCTACCCCGGCAGCAGAACAGCAATGCTGCAAAAAGTCTGAAGCCTGTCATTGCAAATGCCACTCAAAAAAGGATTGAGTTTATATGAAACGCCATTTCAAAACCATTGTCAAGGCAGCAATCGTTCTGCTTATTGCCGGAATCGTTTTTTATTTTTGGAAACTTGCTCCGGTAAGTGTTCCAACTTTTGAAGTAAAGTCTTCGCCCATTGTGCAAACGGTTTTCGGAACCGGCACACTTGAGGGCAAAACCCGCCTTGCCGTCAGCCCACGGGAAACCGGTGCGATTCAAAAACTTTATGCCGATCAGGGCGATATGGTCAAAGCTGGAACATTGTTGGTTGAAATGGATGCCGATGATATTCTTCAGCAAAAACGCGTTGCCGAAGCGGAACTTGCAGTGGCACAGGCGGCATTGCAGCGAATCGATGCAGAGATCCGTTCAGCCAAAGCCAATCTGGAATACGCCAACTTAATGTTTCAACGCAGCGAAAAACTTTTATCCAGTAACGCCGAATCCCGTTCTACTTACGATAAAAACCGCCAAAATATGCTCGTTGCCGCCGCCGATTTTGAACAGGCAGGCAAACGCCGTATTGAAGCTGAATCAACTCTTGCCAAACATCAGGCACAAATCGCTTACTACAATACCAAACTTGCCGAAACACGCTTGACTGCCCCCTTTGATGCTCTGATCGTCCGCCGCAATCGGGAACAGGGAGCAATCGTCAATCCCGGTGTATCCATCCTGGACATTGTGGATACTTCCACTATCTGGGCGTCAGTCTGGGTTGATGAAACTCAAATTGCCCATTTGCAAAACGGTCTTGATGTGGATGTGTTTTTCCGAACCTTGCCGCAACAGCGATTCGGTGGAAAAATCTGTCGATTGTGGCGGGAAACTGACCGGGAAACGAGAGAATATAAAGTTGATATCGCTCTTGAAAAACTTCCCCCAAACTGGACTCTCGGTCAAAGGCTGGAAGTTTTTGTCAAAGTCAGCGCACCTGAAATGTGTGTAAATATTCCTGCAAATCTGATTTCATGGAAAAACAATTCGCCCTTTGTTTTGTGTATCGTTGATGGAAAAATCATCGAACGCCCGGTTAAATTGGGCATCCGCAGCAAGGATAAAGTAGAAATTATTTCAGGGGTGCAAGCTGGTGATAAAATCGTGATGCAGCCGCAGAAATACTTGCAATACACCAATCGGAAAATCAAAAAATGATGAATCTGGCTTTCCGTGATATAAAACACAACTTCGGCAGATTTTTGCTGACCACTGCAGGAATCAGTCTGCTTTTGATGGTAGTGATGGGGATGGGCGGCATCTATCGCGGACTCATTCAGGAAGCAACGCTCATCATCGACCGTTCTGAAGCGGATATCTGGGTGGTTCAACGCAATACCAAAGGGCCGTTTGCTGAAGTCTCCAAGCTTCCACGTCAAATGGAATACCGTTTAGAAGCAATTGACGGTGTCGATTCAGCAGAGCCGTTTGTTTCCCATACTGTTCAGCGTGATTTTCAAAAACGGGTACTGCGCCTTACTATTCAGGGCTTGCCCGATAATGGAGCGTGGCTGCCGATCATTCAAGGTCGTGCATTGCAAAATGGACACTATGAAATGCTTGCTGATAAATCCGCTAAACTTCCGCTTGGAACGACCTTGCAGCTCGGCAAAGACACTTTTACCGTAGTTGGAATTACCGACCGGATGAACTCTCCTGCCGGGGATGCCATGGTATTTGTTTCTCTCAACGATGCCCTTGCTATTCAGTTTGATACTCCAGCCGAAGCCATCCGCAACGAACGCAATGCCCGGCTGCGGCGGTTTGATAAGTCTTCTTACGGCAACACTTCGGTCGATCACGGCGAAACGCTCTCAAGCGAAAGTGTACGCCCCGCCGCCCTGCCGGATCAGCAGATAAGTGCAGTTCTGCTCAAAGTCAATCCGGCTTACAGCGTCGATGAAATCATGGCAAAACTCAAAACTCTTCCCGATATGACCGCCTATACTTCGCAGGAACAGCGGCAAATCATGTTAAGTGGTTTTGTCGCGCGCTCCCGCAAACAGCTTCTGCTTTTCCGGACAATTTTGATTACCGTTTCAACAGTAGTTATGACACTCATCCTTTATACATTGACTCTGGATAAACTCCACTCAATCGCTATGCTCAAACTTATCGGAGCCAGAAATAGCGTAATTATTGGTATGATTATGCAGCAATCGCTTGCAATCGGCGTTCTTGCATTTGGCATTGCCCGCTTTTTCGGGCAATGGGTCTATCCTCATTTTCCCCGCCGGGTGGTACTGGTCACAGCTGACTTGTGGCTGCTTTTCGGAATCGTTATCGGCATATCCATTCTGGCAAGTATCGCCGGAATCATCAAGGCAATGCGAACCAATGCGGGGGAGGTCTTATCGTGAAACACATTGCTCTTATTGCTGAAAACCTTTGCAAAACCTACGGCAAAGGCAACACTATCGTTCACGCATTGAATGATGTATCTTTGACTTTGCACGCCGGAGAAATTGCCGCCTTAATCGGACCGTCGGGAGCAGGTAAATCCACGCTTTTGACCAGTCTGGGCTTGATACAACAACCTGATTCCGGAAAAATTGTTATCGGCAACGAAACTGTTTTTAACGATGGATACAAAACCGATATTCGTGCTTTCCGCAGAAATCATATCGGATTTGTTTTTCAGAAAGCCAATCTGCTCCCCTTTTTAAGTGCCGTTGACAATGTGCGTTTAGCTATGGAAATAAACGATGTTTCCGGCAAAGCGGCAAAAAAGAAAGCGGAAGAACTTTTGGCAAAGTTCGATTTGAGTGAACGCAAAAACTTTATGCCCAAGGAACTTTCCGGAGGTCAGCAACAGCGGGTTGCAATAGCTAGAGCATTGGCAAACACTCCTGAACTGCTCCTTGCCGATGAACCAACCGCCGCGCTGGATAGTGTAATGGGACGGAAGGTTATGGAGCTATTGAAGCAAGTCGCCCACGAACACAATACAGGAGTATTGGTGGTAACGCACGACCACCGTGCGATAGATGTTTTTGACCGCATCTATGTTATGGAAGACGGCAAGATCAAAGCACAGTAAATTTTCTTTCTTGTGGGGAATTGAGTTTACCTGTACATTTATCCATAAAAGATTTTTGTTCTTTTACTTCCCGGAAAACGGGGACAGAACACTTGTTCTTGGAATGGGAGTGTCCGGTATTTTGCGCACATTTTCATTTTTTCATTTTTTTTATTGACTCTTGGCATTTAAAAGGTTGTTCGACGGTTTGTGCAAAAATTATGCACAGAACCGTCGATTGTTTTTTTTGTCAGTTTTTTTTATTCTTCAGGGATGCTGTAATCTCTTATTTGTGAATACAGAATCTTTATTTTATTTGCTGTTTGTTACTTGTGCCGCCCAGAGAGCTGTTTCGATCACGGCTTCTTCCGGGGTGTATGCTGGCTTATATTCCAGATCGCGGACCGCTTTTTCAATGCTGAAACACATGTGTTCTGCCAGGAATCTCAAGCCGGTTTCATTGATCGTTCTGCCGTATTTCTGAAGCATGGAATCCACACTCATATAGTTGATATGCAGTTTTTTATTGAAAACAGATGCGGTCAATGCAAAATAATCATTCAAAGAAAACGCATGACTGAGGCAGATATTATAGATTTGCCCGATACTGGTATCCGGGTGAACAATACTTAAATAGAAGGAATTTGCCAGATCTTTGACATGGATCGGCTGGAGCAGTGCTTTGCCGTCATTGGGCAGATCCAGTGTTTTCTCTGCAATAATGTCTGCGATAAAATCGGGGCGGCGTCCTCCCACGTTATCCATGGGCATCATGCCCGGGCCGGTGATATAACAGGGACGGATCACAGTCGCCGGAAAACCCTGTTCCCGGAAAAGCTGCATGACCATGTTATCCACAATGCGTTTCTGATCCCAGCCGGTTCCGTAAGCGAAGCCTTT
>JAFVUZ010000137.1 GCA_017502435.1 Lentisphaeria bacterium | reverse complement strand
ATCGAACATTCCGCCGAAAAAATAGCTAAACACTACACAGCCGCCGACATTCACGCACCAGCGTAATATCGCACCGGGTCGTACCCGGCGCCGGGGATACAAGGGGGCGGCGTAAGCCCCCTTGTAATAAAAAATCAGTCTTTGTTTAGTACACAGCCTACAATTTTACTTATGCGGACTGATGGTGTGTTTTGAGCATCAATTCATGGCATCGAAGAGTATTTTGAAAATGAAATCACGGCCGGTAAGGATTTCCACACCGCCGGTGGAGCCGAGACGGAGGGGTTTTGCCGGTTTATCTTCAAGCATGATGCGGACGGTGTAATAAGAAACGTCACCGATCTGGCGTGGAATTTCGTCGATGGCATAGATTGAGCCGTAAAAATATCCGTGTTCAAAATAGTTGTACTGACTGCTTTTCATACGGATTTTCTGTTTTTCCTGAATTTTGTAAATATCTTTTTCGTGAATGAGGGCGAGAAATTTTTTATCTCCCTGAGCGGCAAAAGTTATTATATCTTCGCCGACGTCCACAAAGATTCCGATTTTGGTCGGAATCATGCTGACATATCCGTCTTCGGGTGCGACGAAAGTGTAATCGACTTTGTGTTTCAGATAAAAATCATACTCTTTTTTGAGGTTTTCGAGGCGGACTTTCAACAGATTTAATTCGGCTTCTTTTTTAGAGATTATTTTTTGAGCAAGGCCGTTTTCGATAAGTTTCACGTCACGTTCGGCACGTTTGAGTTCACTCTGGTTGTGAATGAAGTCGATTTCCCGTTTGTTGATTTCCACGAGGGGGACTGCTCCGCTTTTCTGGAGATTGCGGAAAGCCATGAGGCTTTCTTTTTCACGCACTTCACGTTTTTTGAATTCGTCGAGAGTGATTTTGGAATGGCGGTATTCTTTGGGCAGCGGGTCGATGCGTAAGGCGGCAAGGGCGGCATCTGCGGAACGGATTTCAGCTTCAAGTTCGACGATGGAGCTGCGGAGTTTCAAGCAGTGTTCCTGATAGTCACGGTCGTCGAGAGTCAGCATGACCTGACCTTTTTTCACGAAATCGCCGCTGCGGAATTTTATTTCTCTGATCGTGCTGCGGACTCTGGATTTCATGTAATATTCACGGCGTCCGGCGACGGTTCCACGTCCTTCCACAATATCTTCCATTTTGCACATCATGACTATACCGACGGCACAGAGAAGCAGAAAAATGACAACGAGAATCAAAATTCTGAAGATTTTTATTTTGCTTTGAAAACTGTTTTTGGGAACATCGGAACGGTCGCGTTTATATCCGGTTTTCATAAGTTGGAATACCTTGTCTGGGTTGTGTAAAGTTCTTTGTAAATACCATCGACTGCCATCAATTCGTCATGAGTTCCGCATTGCATGATGTGACCGTCACGCAAGACTACGATTTTGTCGGCATTTTTGATAGTTGAGAGACGGTGGGCGATAATGATAGTTGTTCTATCCTGCATTACATTGTCGAGAGCTTCCTGCACCATGTGTTCGGAGATTGTATCCAGAGCACTTGTTGCTTCGTCGAGGATGAGGATCGACGGGTCTTTCAGAATGGCACGGGCGATGGCGATACGCTGTTTCTGACCGCCGGAGAGAGAAGCACCGTTTTCCCCGATGACGGTATCATAGCCATTCGGCATTTTGAGAATAAACTCTTCGATATTGGCAAGTCTGGCGGCTCTTTCGATCTCTTCACGGGTTGAATCTTTTTTGGCAAAAGCGATATTGTCGTAAATCGTGCCGCTGAAAAGGAACGGTTCCTGCAGAACCACTCCGATATTGTTGCGGTAAGATTCCAGACTGTAGCGTTTGACTTCGATTCCGTCAACGGTCAATTTGCCTTCCAGAACGTCATAAAAACGCAGAATCAGATTGCTTGCGGTGGACTTGCCGCATCCTGAAGGCCCGACAAATGCGACTTTTTCACCGGGATTGATATGCAATGAGAAATCCTGAATTACCGGAGTGTCACGGTATTTGAAATTGACTTTGTCGAAAATAATTTCTCCTTTCAAATGTCCGGCGTCCACAGGATTCGGATCTTCTTTGATTTCAGGAATGACCGCCAGCAGATTGGAAACGCGGGTAGCACCCGCAAAACCCTGCGAAATAAGTCCTGTAACACCGGCAAAATAACTTATCGGAGTCAGCAGCATTCCGGTATATGAGAAAAATGCCGCAAATTCGCCCAGCGTCAGAGACCCGTTTTTCACCAGACTGATACTGACAAATATCATTACCAGATAAGTCGAAATCGTCAGGATGTCGCAAATGCAGATACAGATATTGGAATTGAGATTGAGATTTATCTGCAAATCCATTGTCGGTCGCATGATTTCAAAAAAATGACGGTTGACTGAACGCTCTCTGGCAAAAGATTTGACAACTTTGATACCGTTGATGTTTTCCGACAGATTGGCGGAAACTTCAGACATTCTCTCCTGCAGTTTCATGGAGTCGCGGCGGAGAATTTTGCGGAAATACGCAAAGTTGCAGAAGTGGAACGGCAGAAAACACAGTACCACCAATCCCAGTTTCCAGTTCAGAATAAACATCAGAAAGAATATTATTATCGCTGCAAATATCTGTTCCGTCAAAGTGATACTCGTGCCCAGCAGTTGATTCAGCAGACCGACATCGCTGATGATATTGGAGATGAGTTTTCCGGTGCGGTACTCTTCATAAAAACGCAGCGACAGACTCTGCAGATGACGGAAAAGTTTGTTTCTGACCTCCAGCAGAACACGGGTACAGAGATATGTCCCCGTAAATCCGGAGATGTAGCGGATGGTCGAACGCATTCCGTAAAGTACGATGACTGCACCCGCAAGAATTGCAAAAAGTGTATAATCCGCTCCCGGCAGGATACGGTCGATGGCTATTTTCAGAATCCACGGCACTGCCAATCCCATGATAGAGAAAAGCACCTGAGCAATGATTGCCGCCGCAATAAGACCTTTGTAGGGCGACAGAATCTTCTTTAAATTTTCGTTTATCATTTTGAGAGAAAAATTGGAATGATTGAACAGAGATTGAAAAGACGGAAAACAGTGTATATGTTTCCCCCGAAAACATATTTTGTATTATACTTTACCCGCAAAGGGCATTGCATTTTACATTGGTATCTCCTCCATATAGTTGACAATAAAAGAATTACAGCTTTTTGTCAAGCCGCCTTACTCTTTCAAGATATTAATTTAGCTCATTGCACAGTAAAAACAATACATTTTTTCAAATTTTTTTGAAAATCTTTTCGACTTTTGCAAAAACACCGTTATATTATATATTGGAACAGAATGGCAAAATATATCTTGAGTTCCTTTGAAGATATAATGTATCCTTTTGCTGCCAGGCTTAAGTGCGGCAGTTGAAGTGGTCGGAAATGCCGTTCATAAAAAATAAAGGAATTACATATTATGGCAGAACTTAGAGTTCAAACACCTTTGACGGAGGCTTATTTTAATGAATTTCCCGTCAAATCTCCGGAAAATTTCAACTTCGCCAGCGATGTTGTTGACCGCTGGGCGGCATTTGACCGCAACAAAATGGCAATGATCTGGGTCAATCAGCAGGGCGAAGAAAAAAGATTTACTTTTTTTGATTTCAGCCGTCTCTCCAATCAGGCGGCAAATCTGCTTCTGAAACAGGGAATCGGTGCAGGGGACAGAGTTTTTCTCATGCTTCCCCGCCTGCCTGAATGGTGGATTTTTTCATTGGCCCTCATCCGTATCGGAGCGATCCAGTGCCCGTCTCCGACTCTTCTGACTCCGCCTGACATCAAACAGCGCATCAATGCCGGCAAATTCAAAATGGTTATCACCGATAATGAAAATGCACCTAAATTTGACGAAGTTTTTGACGATTGTCCCAGTTTGAGCAGCCGTCTTATCGTCAATGACCGCCGTCCGGGCTGGATTTCATATCTTGACCGCAGCAATCTTTCATCCCGTGAACTCAAACTTGCAAAAAAATACAAAAGCAAGTCAAATGCTCCGTTCCTGACTCTTTTTACCTCCGGAACCAGTAAAATGCCCAAAATGGTCGAACACTCCAACGATTACGCTCTCGGACACCGAATCACCGCCGAATTGTGGCATCAGGAGACAACAACCGACCTCGCGTTTACTGTTTCAGATACCGGATGGGGCAAAAATATCTGGGGAAATTATTTCGGTCAGTGGATCAAAGGTGCGTGCGTTTTCATTTATGATATCCGCGGCAAATTTCATGCAGACGAACTGCTGCCGATTCTGGAAAAATATTCAATCACTTCATTCTGTGCACCTCCGACAATTTACCGTATGCTGGTGCTGAATGACCTTAAACGATTCGACCTCAAGGATTTGAAAAACTGCTGCTCCGCCGGGGAACCGCTGCATACTGAAACCTGCCGCATCTGGGAAGAGGGAACAGGCTTGAAAATCCGTGAGGCTTACGGTCAGACTGAAACTGTTTGTATGATCGGTACTTTTGAGGGAGATGAAGTCAGATACGGCTCTATGGGCAAAGCCGCTCCCGGCTGGGATATTGAACTCCACGATGATGACGGCAAGCCCGTCGCTGAAGGTGAGCCCGGCAGAATCGCTGTAAATATTAAGAAAAACAAACCTGTCGGTATGTTCCTCGGCTATGTCAACAATAAAGAGGAAACTGAAAAATGTTTCATCGGCGATTATTATTATACCGGTGATAAAGCATACCGTGACAAAGACGGTTATTTCTATTTCATCGGACGCAGCGACGATATTATCAAAAGCTCCGGCTACCGCATCGGCCCCCTCGAAGTCGAAGAGGTCATGATGCAGCATCCTGCAGTTCATGAAGTCGCCGTTGTCGGTGCTCCCGATCCTTTGCGTGGAGCAAAAGTCAAGGCGTATGTCGTTTTGCACAAAGGTTTTGAGCCTACAGATACTCTGGTCAAAAAACTTCAGCAGCACGTTAAAACACAGACTGCTCCATACAAATACCCACGTGAGATAGAGTTCGTAAAATCAATGCCGAAAACTTTCTCCGGTAAAATTAAACGTGATCTCCTCCGCCGTCACGCTGAAACCGGTATTTATTGGAAATAAGCAGTTGTGCAGGGGGCATTGCCAAGCCCCCTTGCAATATAAATTTGCGTTCAGTTTTCAGTTGAAGATTAAAACTGAAGGCAACGGCCTTTGGTCATGTCAATAGAGGAGAATTTCTTTTATTATTGACAGAGTCTGGTTGTTTATGCCGCATTTATTCAAAAATGCCGCAGTCTGTTCGCTGACGGATTTTCCGGGAGCAAAAGTTGCCAGTTTTTCCATGAATTTTGTCCATTCATCAGAGTAACGGATGCGTTCTCCGGAAACGGAAAGATTTGACATTTCGTAATCATTTATCATATTTCCCATATCCAATCCGAGCAAAGATTCCAGTAAAAATGCAATAGTGCCTGTACGGTCGCCGCCGCCCTGACAGTGGAAATAAACAGGATAATTGTTTCGGTCGGCGAAAATTGCAAATATTTTTCTTACATTTTCCATTTGTTCGGGAGCGAAAATGCCGTTTTCCTGCCATGTTGCATAGGCCTGAACGGGGATTTTTTGATAATTTCTGACTGGAAATGTCTGACCTTTGCCTTCGCCTCGCAAGTCAAGTTCAGTTTGTATTTTCAATTCATCAAGGAATACTTTTTTGCCCTCTTCTGTAATGGCACTGCCGTGGCTTTGGTTGGTCCAGCCTTCAAACTGGCCGCCTCTGAAAATCATATTCTGCCGTATTTTTCTGCCGTCTGCAAGTTGATAGCCGCCGATGTCACGGACATTTGTTACATTTGGAATATTCATCCAGCGGGGCAGATCCATTGCGACTGAAAATTTACGGACTTCAGAAAAAGACTCTCCGCATTTCACACGCCAGAAATATTGCTGACCGTGCAACAGATTGCTGACTTCAACTGAATTATGACCGCTGAAAGAGAAAAATTCTTTGAAGTCTTCAGTTTCAGAAATCTGTAATTCACATATACCGTCTGCTTCAAACTTGAAAACTGTTTTTGCTGGAATGGTGTCATCGGTTTTACGCGGTTCTGGATCAGGTTTGTGCGGAATCAACCGTTCAGGTGCAGTATGATATGCTTTTTGAATTTCCGTGGCAAAAGAGATGATTCCATTGTTTTCCGGCATGAGCAATTTTATTTCAGACATGATAAAATCCGTTTATTTTGAGGTTATATTTCCATTGTTTTCCAAATTTATGACTTCGCCTTTTGCCGCACGGCATTTTTCAAGGTTGAGATTTTTGATACTGCCTGCATTGCGGAGCATTACGATCGGTTCGGCAAGGTGGTTTTCAATCGAAGCATCGGAGATGGACAACGTATCTATGATGAAATCTTTTTCAATATCCATAGAGGGAACTGCGATTGTTTTTTCTATGCGGTGAAAGCTGTTTATACGCAGAGAACCGAGAGTGCCTCTGCCTTCGCACCAGATCAATGCCCAGTCAGGGGCTCCGTTCCAGTCGGATTCCGGCGGCAGAGCTTTGCTGATAAAAAGGTTTTCCACAACGATATTATCAAAACTGCCGCGTTGGGGCTGTTCCGGAAAATAGTGGGTGAAGCCTATTCCATAACGGTAAAATGAACCGTAAACATTGCGTATTGAAATATTTGAAATACGGCTGCCGTATGACAGCATCCGGATAATGGAATGGCAGTTGTCGGAAAATATGCCGTCGATTTCAATATTTTCAATCGGCCCGAATCCGGGTGAATCAACAATGCCGTCCTCCGCATTCAAGGCGATAAGGTCATCATAACAGGTCCCTTTGAGATCGGTTATTCTGCCGTTGCGGCAGAATCCGTCAAAATGCAGTCCGTCCATATTGTCAGGAGAGGGATTGCCTTCATTGAAGTCAAAAGTTATATGACTGAAGGCAAAATTGGTCAATTTGGCACATTTTACAGCATAAGAAACCGGATTTTTCATTACCGTATCGCTCATTTCAAAGCGATCTATATTGGTGAACTGAAAAATATTTCCCCAGTAACGGTCGGGATGATAAGCCATTTCCCCGAATTTGCCCACAACTCCATGACGGGTTCCGTCAACAGGATCGACAGGATAGTCATCAGGAACCGGCATTTTGCGGAATTTTCCCTGCGGCACTTTCCACTCCGGGTCATCAGTGACCATTTGCGGATTCGGGGCTTGATTGACATTATCAAAATTCCAGATGCCGCCGCGAATTGCAATACATTTGCTGCCTTTATCCGGAGAACTGTTTGCGAGCATGGGGCAGTTGCTCCCGGGAGCAAGTCTGATCTCACTCCAGCGTGAAAGCACAAGCTCCTGATATGAGTGAATCTTCAACGTTTTTGAAATAAGATAATGACGCTCAGGCACAGGCAGTTCAATCAAGACATTTCCGCTGTCAAGCATCTCCTGAATTGCAAATGTATCATCGTGAATGCCATCTCCGTAAAGTTTGTGCACCATGATTTTTTCTCCACAAAAGTTTATCAGGTTTTTTGTAAGGTGACTGGCTGTGTTTCCCGCTTTCAGATTTTGCGAAGCAAAAAATGAAAGTTACACAAAAGTTTTTTGAAAAAAATGGGGGGTGCAGGGGGGAAGAAAAAACTTTTTTTCAAAAAAGTTTTTCTCTTCCCCCCTGCATAAATATATGTAATTAATACTTGCTGTCGGCGTATTCGACCCAGCCGCCTGCTTTGACCAGAGAGAGGTCGAAAGAGGTGACTTCAAAGGGATAGGTCTTGCTTTTTTCGCCGTTGCGGACGGTAAACTGAAGTTTGTCGATGTCAGTATCAAGATAGGCTTCAGTACCGGCAAATTCTTTGAAAAGTTCGTCGATGGTTTCGGCGGGCATTGAAATTGCCATCATACCGCAGTTGAACATATTCTGACGGAAAATACGGGCGAAGTTTTCAGCAATGACGATATTGATGTCGTTGCATTCCAGAACCCACGGTGCGTGTTCACGGCTTGAACCGCAGCCGAAGTTGGCACGGGTAATGATACCATTTTTGTCCTCAATATCTTTTTTGGGATCGAAACCTGCGAGTGAAAGGTCTTCCAAGCAGTACGGCTTGAGAGCTTCTTTGGTAAGTTCTGTCAGATATTTTGCCGGAATGATTTCATCGGTATTGATATCAGAACGGTCGAGAAAAAGGATTTTACCATTAAAGTTTTTCATTTTGAACTCCTTATTTCTTGAAAAGGGGTGAATTGGTAATGCAGCCCGCAATCGCAGCAGCAGCAGCACTGGCAGGACTCATCAGGTGAACCATACCGCCTTTGCCCATACGGCCGTTGAAGTTGCGGTTGGTGGTGGAGGCACAACTTTCGCCGGAAGCAAGCACGCCGTTACTCATACCGAGACAGGCACCGCAGGTCGGATTGGTAACACAGAAACCTGCATCCATGAAAATTTCAATGATACCTTCAGCCAAAGCCTGACGGTAAATTTTCGGAGTGGCAGGTGAAACAATGGCACGGACATCGGGACTGATTTTTTTGCCTTTGAGAATTGATGCGGCAACACGCAAGTCTTCGATACGGCCGTTGGTGCATGAACCGATATAAATCTGATTGATTTTTGTACCTTCCAATTCAGCAATGGTCTTGACCTGATCGGGTTTGTAACCGACTGTTGCAACAGGTTCGAGATCAGTAACGTCAAAATCGATAACTTTGGCATATTCAGCATCGGCATCAGGCAGATATTTTGAATAAGCTGCAAGTGCTTCTTCCTTGCTCTTGAATTCGTCTTTGATGAAATCCCACAAATATTCAACTGTGACCATATCAGGATAGCAGATACCGCAGGTACCGCCAGCTTCGATTGCCATATTGCACAAAGTCATACGGCTTTCCATGCTCATATTGGCAACAGTTTCACCTGCAAATTCAATAACATGGTCAGTTGCACCGTTGACGGTCAGCATTTTGATAATTGACAGGATAACGTCTTTGGCATAAACACCTTCACGCAGTTTGCCGGTAACGTTGATTTTAATTGTTTCAGGGTCACGCATGGTGGTAACACCTTTCAAAATACCGACTTCCAAGTCAGTTGTACCGACACCGGCAGCAAATGCTCCGAATGCACCGTGTGTGCAGGTGTGAGAGTCGCCCATGATAATCGTAAAACCCGGACGGACAAAACCTTTTTCAGGGAAAATCGCATGGCAGACACCATTTTCACCAATATCAAAAAAGTCCTTGATTCCCTGACGTTTTGCCCAGTCACGCAAAGTTTTGCCCTGCTCAGCAGTCTTTGAATCCTTCGCAGGAGTGACATGGTCAATGACCGCTTTGATCTTGCACGGATCAAAAACACGATCCTTGCCCTTCGATACAAGGTCATTCAACGCAATCGGCGTAGTAATTTCATGACAAAATACACGGTCAAGCTTCAGAATAGATACCCCGACTCCCGGAGAATCAATCCGATGCTCATCAAAAATTTTCTGTACAGTTGTTTTACCCATTTTTTTTTATTCCTTTATTGGTAATTGATGATATTTTGCAGGGAAAGAAGAAAAAAACTTTTTTGCAAAAAAGTTTTTTCTTCTCTCCCTGCACCCTCTCATCATTTTCAAAAAACTCTTATCCAAATACGCTTTTTCATTTACTGCGTAAATTTCAAAAGCGTATTTTTAATATTTTTTTCTGTTCCTGAATCCTGCCGTTTACAAATCTTTGAGTAACGCTTCGGAGTTTTTGCGAAGCAAAAAATCTGAAGCGAACACAAAAGTTTTTGTAAAGGGAGGGGTTCGGGGAGGGAAGAAACTTGTTTCAACAAGGTTTTCCCTCCCCGAAAAACTCTCTTAACAAACAATATTTATCAGGCGTCCGGGGACGATGATAATTTTTTTGACTTCTTTACCGGCGATGGCTTTTTGTACATCGGGGTTATTGAGAGCGAGTTGTTCGATTTCCTCTTTGGTAGCGGAGACGGAGATCATGATGCGTGCTTTGGGCTTACCGAGGACCTGGACGAGGATTTCTTTTTCGTCGATGACGAGGAATTTTTCGTCGTATTGGGGCCAGGGTTCGTAAGCGACGGTATTGTTATGACCGATGATTTGCCAGAGTTCTTCGCCGGCGTGGGGAGCGAAACAGGCGAGCATTTTGACGAATGCTTCGGCGGCTTCGCGGGGGAGTTCTTTGGCGGTGGCGAATTCATTGACAAAGACCATCATCTGGCTGATAGCGGTATTGAAGCCGAAAGTATCGAGGTCAGCGGTGACTTTTTTGATAGTTGAGTGGAGTGTACGGGCTTCATCTTTTGTGCAGGGGCGGTCAACGATGGTGTTTTCGCTGACCATACGGAAAGCGCGTTTGAGGAAGCGGTAAACGCCTTCGACGCCTTTGGTGCTCCAGGGTTTGACGGCTTCGAGGGGGCCCATGAACATTTCATAGAGACGCATGGAGTCAGCACCGTATTCGCGGATGACGTCATCGGGGTTGACGACGTTACGGAGGGATTTTGACATTTTGGCGGGAAATTCGACAAGTTTTTCGCCGTCGGAAATGCGGTAGGGAGTACCTTCTTTGAATTCGACCTGATCGGTAGGCACGAGAGCACCGCGGCCGTCTTTGTAGGAAGTACCGAGGATCATGCCCTGATTGATGAGTTTTTGGAAAGGTTCTTTGGTTGAGACGTAACCGAGGTCGAAGAGGACTTTGTGCCAGAAACGGGCATAAAGCAAATGCAGAACTGCGTGTTCGGCACCGCCGACATAAAGGTCAACCGGCATCCAGTATTTTTCTTTGGCGAAATCCCATGCCTGATCGGTGTTTTTGGGGTCGATGTAACGCAGATAATACCAGCATGAACCTGCCCATTGGGGCATGGTATTGACTTCACGGAGACCTTTGCGGCCGTCTTTGGGATTGATATAAGTACGCCATGCTTTGGCTTTAGCAAGCGGGGGTTCGCCGTTGGCGGAGGGTTTGAAGTCCTCCATTTCGGGCGGAGTGACGGGGAGTTCGGATTCGTCAATGAGTTCGATGGAGCCGTCTTCGTAGTGGATGATGGGGAAGGGTTCGCCCCAGTAACGCTGACGGCTGAAGAGCCAGTCGCGGAGTTTGTATTTGACGGCGACTTTGCCGAGCTTATTGGCTTCGAGGTAAGCAGCCATGGCATCTTTGGACTGAGCGACATTGAGGCCGTCAAGTTGAACTTTGTCGTTGGAGGAGTTCATAAGAACGCCGTCGCCGGTGTAACAGACTCTGCCTGCGAGAACGCCTTCAAGGTCGTCAACTTTTTCAAGCGGCTTCATGATGCAGCGGATGGGGAGGTTGAATTTCTGAGCGAATTCAAAGTCGCGTGTATCGTGAGCGGGAACAGCCATGATGGCACCGGTTCCGTAAGTGCTGAGAACATAGTCAGCGATCCAGATCGGAATTTTGTCTCCGTTGACGGGATTGATGGCATAAGCACCTGTGAATGCACCGGTTTTTTCAGTGGCAAGTTCAGTGCGGTCGAGTTCGCTTTTCTGGGAGGCTTCAAACTGATATTTTTTGACAGCTTCGAGATTTTCGGGAGTAGTGAGGTTGAGGACTTCGGGGTGTTCGGGAGAAAGCACCATGTAAGTCGCACCGAAAAGGGTATCACAGCGGGTGGTGTAAACAGTAATATCAATATTTTTGTCAGTTTTGAAAATTACTTCTGCACCGGTTGATTTACCGATCCAGTTACGCTGCATTTCCTTGATACCTTCGGGCCAGTCGAGGTCGTCGAGGTCATTGAGAAGTCTTTCGGCATATTCGGTGATTTTGAGCATCCACTGTTTCATGGGGCGTTTTTCAACGGGGTGGTCGCCGCGTTCACTGCGGCCGTTGATAACTTCCTCGTTGGCGAGCACAGTACCGAGAGCGGGGCACCAGTTGACGGCGACTTCGTCGAGGTAAGCGAGACCTTTTTTGTGGAGCTGCATGAAAATCCACTGAGTCCATTTGAAGTAGCCGGGATCGGTGGTGTTGATTTCGCGGTCCCAGTCATAACTGAAACCGAGGGCACGGATCTGACGGCGGAAAGTATTGACATTTTTTTCAGTGGTGATTGCGGGATGAGTTCCTGTTTCAACTGCGTACTGTTCAGCGGGGAGACCGAAAGCGTCCCAGCCCATGGGGTGAAGGACGTTGAAACCCTTCATACGTTTGTAGCGGCAGATGATGTCTGTTGCGGTGTATCCTTCGGGGTGGCCGACGTGGAGGCCTGCACCGGAGGGATAGGGGAACATATCGAGGACGTAATATTTGGGTTTATCCGAAACGTCTTCGGCTTTGAAGGTTTTGTTTTCGAGCCAGAAATTCTGCCATTTCTGTTCGATTTCATTAAAATTGTATTCTGCCATAATATGACCTTTCTGTTATGCGTATAAATATACTTTTAAGTAATATAACATACTTTTTTGAATTTTGCCAGTTTTTTATATTTTAAAAAGAGAAAAATATGCTATATTATTCCAAAAAGGTGCATTTATGAATGATTTATTGAAAAAATTTGAAAGATATCTGCTGTTGGAACGCAATGGCAGTGAACATACTGCGGCGGCATATCTGCGTGATATACGGCAATTCTGCAAACTGGTATTTGAGGATGAAAATTTCTCCGACTTTACCTCTGTTGATCAGGATCATGCCAGAACTTTTCAGGTCAAACTTTTTGAGGAGAAAATAAGCAAAAATTCGACTTTGCGGAAACTGTCATCACTGCGTTCATTCTACCGTTTTTTGCTGAGGGAGGGGGATGTCAGCGAAAATCCATTTTCCGGTCTGTCCACGCCGCGTAAGGAGAATAAACTGCCGGAAATCATGTCAGTCAATGCCATAGATCTGCTGGTCAATGCAGTGGAATCATATCAGCTTGCTGCTCCGCACAAAAAAGAAGAGGATGCAGTTTTTGCCGCCGCCAGAGACAAAGCCATGATAGAAATGATTTATTCAGGCGGCTTGCGTATCAGCGAAGCGGTCAACCTCAACTGGCAGGATTGTGATTTTTTCAGTGATGCCATGAAAATAAAAGGCAAAGGCAAAAAAGAACGGCTTGCAATGGTCGGCGGTGCTGCAAGAAATGCAGTTTTTGAATATCAGAAAATATGCCGCTCGCTCGGTTTTGCAACTTCAGGGGCAAATCCGGTTTTCCGCAACCGTTTCGGTGAACGCATCACCGCCAGAAGTTTTCAACGCAATCTCAAAAATTACCTGATAAGTGCCGGACTGCCTGCAGAATTGACTCCGCATAAACTCCGCCATTCTTTTGCAACCCATATGCTTGATAACGGAGCGGATTTGCGTACAGTGCAGGAACTTCTCGGCCATGAAAATCTGGCAACCACTCAAATTTATACCCATGTTTCACTCCGACGCATGAAGGAGGTTTATTCACAGGCACATCCGGCTGAAATCAGGAAAAAATAACAGTGCGGGATATTTCAGGACTGCCTCAAAAAATTTGCTTTCATCGTTTGGCAAGACGCAGACACAGAGGGATGAGATTGCATCCGATGATATTGCCAAGTGAAGTTACAAGGAGAACCCGCAAGGTTTCACAGTTGAATTTCTGATAGAGAGCGATATAGCCCATATTGGCGACACAGTGTTCATAGCCGCTTAAAATAAATACGACCACGCAGGCAAAAAGCAAAACGACTTTGGCAACCGGCGGTGCTTCAGTGCGTTTATAGGTATTGACGGCAATAAACATCAGAATACCGCAGAAGATTCCGAGAATCAGCAAACTTGAAAATGAATCATTGCATTTTGTCTGCATAAGTGCTTCAAGTTTGGGGTAAATAACTTTGTAAGTCCTTGTATTTGAAACAAGTAGGCCGACAATCAAAGAACCTGCCAGGTTCCAGAACCATACGCCGAGTACAAACAGTGAATAGGTCAAATAATCTTTTGCTTTTTCCTGTGTTGAGATATAACCGACAACTCCGGTGAAAAGTTGGAAATTGTAGTTGACTATTGTCAGCAGCCCGAATGCAAAAAGTACCGACCCGACAACTGCATTCGCGGAAACAAGATATGCAACCGCCGCCATCGAAATAAAAACTCCGGCAAGAATCCCGTAAAAAATTTTTTCTTTCATAATAAATACTCCTTTTATTTACAATATAATGCTTTCAGGAAGGTTTTTCAAGTAAAAATGGTAGTTAAAATCAAATGATAATGATTAAATATACAAAAAATCAATAAAAAAAGTACATTTTATCAATATTTTTTTCAAAATTTGTATTGAAAAATGCGTTACAGGTGTATAAATTAACAAAAGAAGTGATTTAATGTTGATTCTGTCATGTTGTTTGAGGTTGTTTTTCATATTTTTTCTCCTTTTGTTAGGGGTTGGGTTTTCAGTTTTTGTGGGATGTTTTTGAGAATTTTGGGAGGTTTGGGAGATTTGAGAAGGTTGTTGTTCCTCTCAAAATTCTCAAAATTCTCAATACTCTCAATACTTACTTTCTTTCCGTGAAAGAAAGTAACAAAGAAAACTTTTTTCCACTTCAAATCCTTTCGTTATTTTGTGCCCGATGCAGATTACAGCGCCTGCCTTCGCACAAGGCTTCCGTCTTCGTTGTCACTACGCCGTGACAAGTCGGCGGGACAAGCAGCCGTTGGCGGATGGCTGGGCATGACGTACAATAGGGAATTTAAGGAATTTAGGGAGTTTAGGGAATTTGCCGTTGACTGCACTCTGAGTCAAGCATATATCTTCGCTCCCGCGTAACTCCTACCGCCTTCTGCATCAGCCGGACAGCCGCGTCAGCGTCCACATCAGCCGGACTGGAGTGCAGTCATTTGTTTTTTCCTTAAACTCCTTAACTTCCTTAAACTCCTTATTGCTTGTCACGCCCTGCCGCACGCATACGGCTGTGCCGTGATACTCAGCCGTGTCAAATTTTCCTTCCTATAATCAACATTATCGGAAGTTGCTTCACGTTAATCGAACTTCTCGTCGTCATCGCAATCATTGCGATTCTGGCAGGAATGCTGCTGCCGGCACTCAACAATGCACGTGCAAAAGCTCAAGCCGCAAACTGCACCAGCAACCTTAAAAATATCGGCAATATGCTTATAATGTATTGCAATGATTACAACCGTTTTCCGCTCGGTTATATCACAGATACTGATATTACCTGGCAGGAAACCATTGAAGCTTACGACAAAGGTACTACCGATGACAGCACATTCAACTGGAAAATGTATCACTGCCCCGGAGAAAAGAAAATTTCAAACAACAGCAACGTTAAACCTTCAAGCTATAACGGCAACGCTCTGGTTATGGAACACCGTAACAGTGCAGGCGAACTTGAATCCGGACACAGTGCTGTAAATTATTCCGGAGTCCGTATTAATTGGTATTGCTGGGGAATGCCGGAAAAAGCAAAACGTCCGCTTTCCAGACTTTTCCTCGTCAATGCCGACAGCGGTAATCCTGCTCTCGGAGACGGCATGACTGATAAATATTTCGGCACAAGCAATATGGCCATTACCTATATCCGCTGGTACGAAACTACTTACAAACTGCACAGGGGCCGTCCCAACTTCCTGATGGCTGACGGACACGTTCAGACCGTTCCCAGAAATGAACATTATGATGCAAACAATGCCGCAGCGGGCACTTTGACTGTTGCCGGCAATGCTGCAGCTTCTGTTTTCTTCCGTCCGGATATTGCAAAATATTGATAAATTATCAAATAATGCGGAAAAGTGATTTTTCCGCATTATTTTTTTATCTTTTTTATGCATAAAATTTGCAAAAAAGAAAAACAGGTCTTATTGTAATATCAACTCAAATAAAAAACAAAAGGAGTTTTATGAAAAAATTATTTATTTTGCTGGCAATTTGCTGCAGTGCTTTGCAGCTGTGTGCATTTGATTTCGCCAAGAATGGAAGCGCTTCATGTCAGATAGTCGTTCCCGCCAACCCCGCTGAATTTGACAGCCGTGCCGCCGCCGAACTGGCAGATTACCTCAAAAAAATAACCGGAGGCACTTTTGAAATCGTCAAAGAAAACGGCAAAATCTCAAAACCTGCCATCTTTATCGGCAATACCGCTCTCGCTGCCAAAAACGGCATCGTTCAGTCCAAACTCGGTTACGAAGAGTGGATCATCCGCAATTCAGGCAAAAATATCATCTGTACCGGCAACGGTCAGATCGGTTCTTATTACGCCGTAAGACGTCTCCTCGAACAGATCGGTGTGCACTCGATCGCTCTCGACGAAGAGGTCGTTCCCTCACAGAAAACTCTGGCAGTCAATATTGTCAATGAACAGAAAAAACCCGCTATCGCAGGCAGAAATATTTATGACGGTATCCCAAATGTCCTGCTGAACGCACGCACCAACAAAAAACAGTGGGACAGATACTGGACATGGCGTCTCCGCAACTATGCCAACGGCGGACACGGTTTCCCCGATGTCAAACGTGCCGATGGCTATGTTTCTCCCGATGCATTTTACAAAGGTTATCTTTTCAACCTTTCTCCTTATATGTACAACTGGCACTCAATGTGCGAATATATTTCCGCTGATTATTACAAAACTCATCCGGAATATTTCGCCATGAATGCCAAAGGCGTCCGTGCCAAACCCGTCAAAAGAGACAAAACCTATTACGTCCAGACCGGCTTGTGCTATTCCAACAAGGATGTTCACCGCATCACCGTCGATAAACTCCGCGAATTTATCAAACGCGACCGTGCCAGACTGCCCAAATCACAGTGGCCCGAACTTTATGATATTTCCGCTCTCGACAACTTCCCGACTGTCTGTCTCTGCAAAGACTGCAAAAAAATCGTCGCCGAATGCGGCAGTGACAGCGATTTGCTTTTCTACTACATCAACTCAGTCGCCAATGCCATCACCAAAGAATATCCGGAAATCAAAATCCGTACCTATGCCGCTTACTCCGGTGCATATCAGGTTCCCAAAAAGATTTTACCCGCCAAAAATGTCATTCTGCAGTACACTGACTCTCTCAGCACCTGCGATGTTTACAAACCCCTGAAACATCCCGTCAACAGCAAAGATTACAAACGTTTCTGCGACTGGGCAAAAGTCGGCAAACTTGCCATCTGGGATTACGGTATCATCGGCGGTATTTATTCCACCCCCATCCGTCTGGAAGTTCACGTCGATTCATTCATTGAAGATATTAAACTTTTCCGGGAAAAAGGCGTTCAGAGTATCTTTATGGAAAATGAACTCGACCGTTCCGCTCCCTTTGTTTTCTTCTTCCTCCAGCAGTATCTCTATTCAAAGATTCTGATCGATCCCTACTGCGATGTTGACAAATACATCGATCTCTTTATCAACAACTACTACGGTTCTGCCGCTCCTTTGATGAAAGATTTCTTCAATACCATCCGCGAAGGCGTCAGATCTTACAAAGGTCCGCAGCTCTGCAACCGCGTCGGCGACTGGAACCATATCAAAGGCGATGTCCTCGTCGGCTACTATGTCAAACTCAAAAAAGCCCTCGCTGATAACGCAGGCACCAAATATGAATTGCGTATCAAACGTGATATGCTTTCACTTATCAATATCATTCTGCTCAAAAAATCCGCTTTTGCCAAAGAGATTGCCGCAAATAACGTCGATACCAAAGTCATGCTCAAAGAATTTAAAGACTGGACAAAAGAATGTTTCGAATTTTTCGAACCCGTCCGCTGGCAGACTTACAATTCTGACTTTGAAAAACGTTATCTTCCTGTCGCTCTTGAACTCAATGCTCCCGCAGAATTCAAAAATATTCCCGAATCTGACATCCGTATTGTCAGTTATCCGCATTTCCGCAATATCCCCCACATCAACTCCCATATCGTAAATGACCCCGATGCCATCAACGGCAAAGCTGTCAAATCCGCCAACAAAGATCCTAAAAGTCACGGCGAAAAAACTATCATTCAGGCGACTGCAACAATTCGTGTCCCTGCAACCAGATTCAGTATGGGTGATGTCGTTCTCGATATCAAAAAAGTTCCGCAGGATGAAAAATATCATCTCTATACCTTCCCCAGAGAAGTCGTTCTCCAGTCAAGACATTATTTCTGGGGCCATTGCTGGGGTATTCAGGCTGTAACTTCCCACCTCTACGCCGTCGGTGACGGTACTGATTCAATCAACCGCTGGAATGTTCACTTCCGTGCCAAATTCACCGGTCCATTGTGGGTCAAAGGTTCAAAACAGGAAAATGCCGTCTGGGTCGATTCCGTTATCTTCACCCGCCCCTCCGCTGCCGGCAAAATCGCCGCACGCAACGTTCCTCCCGGTTTTGAAGGTCTCACCGTCGGAGATATTAAGGTCGTTACCGAATTTCGTGCACCGCCCAAAACTGAATCCGCTCTCGTCGATGATCCCGATTCATTCAACGGCAAAGCCATCATGGCTGCCAAAAAAGATGTCAAATTCCACGGTGTGAAATCTGTTGTCAACCGTATCCCCTCCACACGTTTCTGTGTCGGAGATTACAGATTTGACATCAAACAGATACCGCAGGATGAAAAATATCACCTCTACAAGTATCCGACCAATGTCACTTTGAATCAGCGAGCCTATTTCTGGGGGCATCACTGGTCAATTCAGGCTCTTCTCGGCAATGTTTACAAGAAAAACGGCACAAAAGAGGAGAATACTCACGAGGTCTATTTCCGTGCCAAATTCACCGGTCCGCAGTGGGTCAAAGGTTCAACCAAAAAGAATGCTATCTTTGTTGATTCGCTCATCTTTGTCCGTCCCGGCGTTCTGGCTCAGAAGAAAATTCAGCAGAAAATCCAGTCTTCTCCCGTTTATGCTCTGCTCAAAGATATTCCGGCAGACAAAATAAAGGTTGTAACCAGTTTTACTGCTCCAAAAATCACTGAATCAGCAATCGTAAATGATCCCGATTCATTCACCGGCAAAGCTGTCGTTTCCACCCGCAGCAACCCCGCTCATCACGGAGTCAAAGCAACTATTGACCGTACTCCGGCGACCCGTTTCTGCATTGGCAGAAACCTCATGAATATTTCTCAAATTCCGCAGGACGAGAAATATCATCTTTACAAATTCCCCAAACCTGTAACCATCAAAGACAGAAATTATTTCTGGGGATATGTCTGGGCACTGCAGGCTCAGCTTGGCAGCATTTACAAAAAAGGCGGCTCTGATGCTGACAATACTTATGATGTATATTTCAGTGTCAAATTCACCGGTCCGCAGTGGGTCTCCGGTTCAACACAGAAAAATGCGGTGTATCTTGATGCCGTCTTTTTTGTGAAAAAATAATGTTTTATCGGGGAAGGATTTCTGCTTTCTTTTGTTTGACAGAAAAGCAGCCTTCCCCTCTGCATATTTATATGTTTTGAAAAAGGAATATTTATGAAAGCGTATTGGATTGCACCGGAAGGTGTCAAAGAGAGAATAAACTGCCATTTTCACGCGGTAAAGGAATTTGAAGTTGATAAAATTCCTGCTGATTTTGAAATTAAAGCAGCCTGTGAAAGTTATTATCTGCTGAAGGTGAATAATGTATATGTCTGCCGCGGACCTGCACGCGGCTCAAGCGTTAATTACTTTTATGATACAATTGACATCGCCGGGTATTTGCACAAAGGAAAAAATGAAATTCTGTTTGAAGTCCACTGCATGAATATTCCGACCGGCAGAAATATTCCGATTGAACCCGCTTTGTGGGTTGACGGCGGAGAAAGTTTTGCAAGCGATGCATCATGGAAGATGTACCTCAGTGACAATGAATGGCACAAAAATCCCCCGTATTATGATATGCAGCAGGGATTTGCGGAATGGCGTGATTTGCGTTACGAGGATGATTTGAAGGAAACTGCAACTGTAATTCTGCCGGAAAATTCAGAGATTTACCGCCGCAAAATATTGAAACTTGAAATACCTGCACCGCAGGAAAATACTTATCTTCCGGCTGAAGTCCTCTATCCTGCATTTGTTCCGCAGGCAGATTTGACGGATACAAGAATCGCTGTTATCGGTGATAAAGAGGAGCATTTTGCAGTTCCGGATGATATGCTTGGCAAATTGAATGCTCTGACGCTCGGCGGCAGACAGAATATAGTTGTTCCGGTTGCTCCGGATGGCGGCGGTTTTACCGTGATCGTTAATTTCAACCGTTTGATTTCAGGCAGAGCGGAACTGGATATTACTGCTCCGGCAGGAACTGTTATTGACATGGGGCATGAAGAGGAACTTTTCAACAAAGAACGTTTGCGTGCCGACCATACAGCGACCAATCCTTCATATAATCTGAGCGACAGAAATATTGCCAAAGATGGCTTTCAGACTGTGGGAAATTATATGTTTGACCGCGGATTCCGCATGGTCAGAGTGACATTCAGAAATTATGACAAGCCGATCATCCTGCACGGAATGCGTGGTATCGACCGCCGTTATCCGTTTGCTTTAAAGAGCAGATTTTTCTGCAGTGATTACAAACTCAACCGCATTTATGAGATTGCAATGGAGACGATTTCAGCGTGTACGACGGATATTTTTACCGATTGTCCGTGGCGTGAAAGATTGTTTTTTGTCAACGACTTTGTGGTTGAAAACCGCAGTGCTTTGCAGCTTTTCGGTGATTATACCTTGAATAAACACGCATTTGATATGATATATATGGAATCCGATGAAAACGGTATTTTCCCATGTGTGATTCCGAGTCACAGAGAGATGATGAAATTTCACGGATTTCCGTCAAAATTCGGCTGGATTCTGTCTGCCAATCTGACTTTGCCGCTGTCGGTTCTGGAATATTATCTCTATTCCGGAGACGCTGAAAGTATCAAAAAATATTATCCGTGGATGAAGCGGATGCTGGCAACTTTCCGTCAATGGAAAAAAGCCGACGGAGTTCTGGATGTTTACGGGGATTATAATGATACGGACACATTCTTTGACTGGTCATTTGAACTTAACGGCAAACTCATTCCGGCATCCGGCAGTTCATTGATGAATTATCTGTATATCATCGCATTGCAGTCAATTCAGAAACTGCGTGAAGCCGCAGGCTGTCCGGAAGATGATTTCGCTCCCGAAATTGAAGAAATGCAGCGTGCTACAGTCAATGTTTTTTATGACAAAAACGCCAAAATGATGCTTGATGCAGTCGATGAAATCGCAGTTGATGAAGACAAAATGAAACTTCTCGGTGTCGTCCGCAAAGAGGATATTTCTGTTAAAACCAGCCGTATCACACAGGCACTTGCACTGCTTGCCGGAGCAGATGAATATATCAAAGATGAAAATATTCTGCAAAAAGCCATTGTTGATCCGTCGCTCTTTTCTCCCGAACTTTTCTATGGTTCATTCGTCCTTCTGGCAATGAAAAAGGCCGGACTTTATCAGGATACTTTGAACTATATTTACAAATACTGGACGCAGGTTGCAGATTCCGGTTCGCCGACACTCTGGGAAAACGGAGTTTACTCTGCCGGCAAAGAAGGTTTCGGCGGTTCCGCCAGTCTCTGTCACGGATTCAGCACCTCTCCGGTTGACTTCATGCAGACTGCGATCCTCGGTATCACTCCGACTGCAGGCGGTTTCAGCGAATTTAAATTTGATCCTGTTCACTGCAATTTGGAATTTGCCCACGGTCAGGTTCCGACTCCGCATGGTACTATCCGGGTCAACTGGAAACGTTCCGGCAGCAAAATATCAGCCGAAATTTTCGTTCCGATGCAGTGTACCGCCGTCACTCCGGCAGGCATACTGCATGGCGGTAGACATGAAATAAGTTTTGAAGTAAACAAATAACCCTGTTATGGAGAATTTTTATGTATAACATTATTGATTATGGTGCTGTCGGTGACGGCGTGACGATTAACACACAGGCAATTCAGCGTGCGATTGATGAATGTTCCAATGCAGGAGGCGGCAGAGTCATTGTTCCTGCAGGAACTTTTGTCAGCGGTACTATTTGGCTTAAAAATGATGTTGAGCTGCATCTTGAATCTCCGAAATCAATTCTGCTCGGCAGTTCAAATTTTGCAGATTACAATACTGTTGATGCTTATCCGCAGAACTGGAAAAGTATCAATGAACAGACCAACGGCGGCCATTTCATTCTGGCGGTCGAAGTTAAAAATGTCTCAATTACAGGCTTCGGTATTATTGACGGCAACGGCGACGCTTTTATGAACGGAACCCGTCCGACCGACAATGAAACATACTGTTTCTGGCCGCATGGTTTTTTTGTCATTGCAGACCCTGTAAATACACGTCCTGCCCAGATGATTGCCATGGTTGAATCTCAAAATATTCTGATTTCCGGTGTAACTTTGCGTAATTCGACCTATTGGACACTTTTCCTGCACGGCTGCGACACTGTCCGTGTACACCAGCTCCGCATTGAAAATCATCCCTGGCTTTTGAATGGTGACGGCATTGACATCGACTGCACATCCAATATCACAGTCAGTGACTGCATTATCCATACCGGAGACGATGCCCTGACTCTCCGTGCTGACAATGCAAAACTCAAAAACAAAGAAAAATGTACCGAAAATGTCGTCGTCACCAACTGTATTCTCCGTTCCGGCGGTGCCAATGCCATCCGTATCGGAGTCGGTGACGGTTTTATCAAAAACGCAGTATTTTCCAATCTGATTCTGACTCAGTCTGTCGGCGGTATCCACATTCAGTCAAAATACAGCAACAATGGTCTGCCCACCGGAACTCATATTTCCAATGTCCGCTTCAGTAATATCAGCGGTCCTGATTTGAGAGTTCCGCTTTTCTTCAATTCCGGCTTCAATACCGCCGCTTATATGAAAAATATCTCCATCTGCGACAGTAATTTCGATCTGGAACACACCTGCGGCATTATTGGTAACGGAATCGGAGAAGTTTCCGGCATTGTCTGGAGAAATCTGACATTTAATGTCATCAACCGTCTCCCCGGTATTGATTCCCATGAAATCGATTGCTGCAGATACGGAACTCATTCCCCCTGTCTTGATACCGTTTTCATGTTCACCAATACTGAAATCGAACTCGATAATATCAAATTGACCTTCACCCCCGAAGCACGTGCCGCATGGAAAAATGACATGATCTTCGGCGAAAATGTCAAACTTACTCAAAAAGATTAAGTAAAAGTTTTCTGTTGAATACAGACTGAATCCGGGACTGTTGCAAAACTGTTTTGTGGGGAAAAAACCTTTTTGAAATGCTATATTCCCAATATGGGGAGATAACTTATTTTGTGCTTTTTTGCAGGGGCTTACGCCGCCCGGCGTTCCACCCGCCTCTCTTTTACGCTGACGCGTT
>JAFVUZ010000136.1 GCA_017502435.1 Lentisphaeria bacterium | reverse complement strand
TACGACCCGGTGCGATATTACGCTGGTACGTGAATGTCGGCGGCCGTGTAGTGTTTAGCTATTTTTTCGGCTGAATGTTCGATTGCTCCTCCCCTTTTTTTAGGGAATGAGCAATCAAATCTTCCGCCGGATTAGCCACATCGGGGGTATGCCGTTCGTTGCTGTCGCAACTCACTATACCCCCCGAACCCCCTCATTTTTTTTTATTATCAGTCAATGTTTAGTACAGAGCCTAAAAAAATCAGTCTTTGTTTAGTACACAGCCTTTTATTATAATCCTTTTCAGTTAAATTAAAGCAATAGAGGTGATTTCAAAAGTCATTCAAAAAAATGACAAAAAGATCATTCGCAAATATCTGCAAAAGGTAGTTTGAAGTTGCCACCTGTCAGGTAACAGGTGAAAACGCTCCTTTTTGTCAGCTCAAAGCGAGAGCACTTTGACATTTTTGAGGAGTTTTGAAATTGCCTCAATAATCAAAAAATAAGAAAACTGTATATTTTATTTGTATTTTCAGCTTATACTGTTATATTATCGTAAAATATAAAAAAATGGAGGTATAAAAATGGCTGATAATGGCGATTTTTTTAATATAAACAACTTCACCCCCAGAGCAAAACGTGTCCTTTTTCTTGCTCAGCAGGAGGCTAAACGTCTGAATCATGATTATATCGGAACTGAACATATTCTGCTCGGTTTGATTGCCGTTAATGAAGGCGTTGCCATTGAGGCTTTGAAATCCATGAACCTCAATCTGTCAAAGCTCAGACTTGAAGTCGAAAAAGCTGTCGGAACCGGTGGAGAAACCAAAATCGAAGGCAATCTGCCGATAAGCTCCGGAGTCAATGAACTGCTGAATAATGCCGTTTTGGAAGCACAATCAATGAATTACAATTTTGTCGGCACTGAACATATTCTGCTGGCGTTACTTCAAATGACGGATTCTGTTTCCGCACGTATTCTCAACAATATGAAAATCGACATCAAAAAACTCAAAAAGAAAATATTTTCAATGCTTGACAGTGACTATATTCCTTTCAGTGATGAGGAAAATGATGATGATTTCCCACCGTCTGAAGCGAAAAACGGAGAACTCAATGCATTGAACTCTTTCGGCAGAAATCTGACCGAACTTGCAGCCGCAGGCAAACTTGACCCCGTAATCGGCAGACAGGATGAAATCGCCCGAGTAATTCAGATCCTCTGCCGCCGTACAAAAAATAATCCGGTCCTTATCGGTGAAGCCGGCGTCGGCAAAACTGCCATTATTGAAGGGCTCGCTCAACGTATCGTCAATAATGATGTTCCGGAAATCCTCGCCGACAAAATGGTTTATGCCCTCGACCTGCCCTTGATGATTGCCGGAACCAAATACAGAGGTCAATTTGAAGAACGTATCAAATCTGTCATTGATGAAATAAAAAATTCAGGCAAAGTCATCCTTTTTATCGATGAACTGCACACTATCGTCGGAGCAGGAAATGCTGAAGGCACTATGGATGCCGCCAATATCATCAAACCCGCCCTCTCCCGCGGCGAACTGCAATGCGTCGGAGCAACAACTCTGGATGAGTACCGCAAAGGCATCGAAAAAGATGCCGCTTTGGAACGACGTTTCCAGAGTGTTATGGTCAATCCTCCCAATATTGAAGATTCCATAAAAATCCTCAACGGCTTGAAAACGCCATACGAAAAACACCATCATGTCAAGTATTCTCCCGATGCCCTTGAAGCAGCCGTCCGTCTTTCCGACCGTTATATTTCCGGCCGTCATCTGCCGGATAAAGCCATTGATATAATGGATGAAGCCGGTGCAAAAGCAAGAATTGAACGCACTCAGGAAAAAATTGATCTTTCGATTGAACTTTCAAAACTTGAAGATATACGCTTCTGCAAACGTCAAGCTGTGGCAGATCAGAATTTTGAAAAAGCAGCTTCGCTGCGTGATGAAGAACATCAGCTCGAATCTGAAATTAATGCCAAAAAAGAAGCCTTCAAAAAAGCATCCGGCAAAAAAGTTCCGACTATCAAAACTGCTGATATTGCAGAGGTTATTTCAAAACTTACCGGTATTCCGCTGCAGGAACTTGCTTCCGGAGAAACAAAAAAACTTCTCAAAATGGAGGAGGAACTCAAAAAACAGATCATAGGACAGGACGAAGCTGTTTCCATTATTTCAAAGGCTCTCCGCCGTTCACGTGCCAATCTCAAAAATCCGGCACGTCCCATCGGCTCATTCATTTTTCTCGGTCCGACCGGTGTCGGAAAAACTCTGCTTGCCAAACTGCTTGCTGAATTTATGTTCGGCGACAGCGATGCATTGATTCAAATCGATATGTCTGAATATATGGAGAAATTCAACGTTTCCCGTCTTGTCGGCTCTCCGCCGGGCTATATCGGTCACGGTGAAGGCGGTGAACTTACAGAACGTGTACGCAGACGCCCCTACTCCGTAGTGCTTTTTGATGAAATCGAAAAAGCTCATCCTGACGTTATGCATCTGCTGCTGCAGATTCTGGAAGAAGGTCATCTGACCGACTCTCTCGGACGCAAAGTGGATTTCCGTAATACGATTATTATTATGACTTCAAATGTCGGTGCTGAACAGCTTACCCGCGGCGTCAAACCGCTCGGTTTCGGCAACGATTCAATTCTTGATGAAGCAAAACGCCGCGACCGCCTGATGGAGATGGCAAAAAAAACCTTCAAACCTGAATTTATCAACCGTGTTGACGATATAATCGTATTTCATTCTCTTACCAGAAACGATCTTATGTCAATTATCGATATTGAACTTGATAAAGTCAAAGAACGTCTTACTGCAAGCAATCTGACTCTTGATATTTCAGAAGAAGTAAAAAATTTCCTTATCGATCAGGGAAATCTGCCTGAATTCGGAGCCCGTCCGCTCCGCCGTGCAGTTGAGCGTTATATAGAAGATGAACTTGCTGAAGCAATCCTTGCCGGTTCATTCAAAAAAGCAAAAAAAATCAGTTTAACGCTTGATAATAATAAAATAATCTTTACTCCGTCAAAGTAAAAATAAAGGCTCTGTACTAAACATTGACTGATAATTTAAAAAAAATTGAGGGGGTTCGGGGGTATAGTGAGTTGCGACAGCAACGAACGGCATACCCCTGATGTGGCTAATCCGGCGGAAGATTTGATTGCTCATTCCCTGAAAAAAGGGGAGGAGCAATCGAACATTCCGCCGAAAAAAATAGCTAAACACCACACAGCCGCCGACATTCACGCACCAGCGTAATATCGCACCGGGTCGTACCCGGCACCGGGGTTCCGTCTTCGCTAAAGCTACGCCGTAACAAGGCAATCGGCGTCACGCGTCAGC
>JAFVUZ010000135.1 GCA_017502435.1 Lentisphaeria bacterium | reverse complement strand
GGCGCGTGAATGTCAGCGGCTGGGTGCGTCAGGCTGTTTTTCGGCGAAATTTTCGTTTCGTCCTCCCGCTTTTTTGCGGAATGACGAAACAAATCTTTCGCCAGACTTCGCCATAATTGGGGTATTGCCGTGTTTTGCTTAAGCAAAACACTATACCCCAAACCCCTCAATTTTTTTCTCAAAAATTAATTTCATTATCTCCCATCAAAGGGAACAGAGCGTTTTGAAAAAAGGCTTTTTTTCCCCTACACCACAAAAATCTTAAAAAAAACTCTTGTGTAACTTTCGTTTTTTGCTCTGCAAAATACAAAAGTAAAAATATTTATATTGTATTTTTTCCCTACGTTTTTTACCGTTTATTCCAGTTTAAACACCCTGAATTTCTTAAATTCCATATATCCCGTCAACAGGAACAGAACCATAGAAAAAAGAACTGCTGTTGAAATTCTGCAGCAGTTCTTTTGGTTTTATTCACCATAAAAAGTAGAGTGAATGGATTATATTTTCTGAATTATGTTTGAGATGAAATTCCAATACCGGATAACGTATCCAGAATGCATCTGGAATTTTCAATGAATAATTTTGAGAGGTAATAATTTTTATTGTTCCTGAAGCGGAAAGAAGATTTTTAATTTCCGGAGAAACAGGCTCCGGAGTTTTCAGCAGTTCTTTGAATCCAGGAGATTTTTCTTTTAGAGAAAAACGTAAAATTATATCGTCAGAATTCACCTGGGCGTAATGACGGGACGGAAAACTGTCACCGACAGCCTTATTGAAGCAGCCGTGAAATTCGACATCCGTGCTCAATACGCCAAGCGGAAAATCTTCAAAAAAAAGTTCTGCATCTTCAAAAATTATCTTATTCATATCTCAAAAATCCTTTCAATGCAGAATACGCAAAGGTCCGACCGGAGTTTTTTCCGTCACTGCAGGATTATCAGGTGTTGCCGGCGTATCTGACTCAGCAGCTTTTCTGAATTGTTCAAGATATACTTTTGCACGGGGAGAGAGCCAGTCATCGCCGGGGTCTTTGTATTTTCTTGAACCGAAACCGGTAATGCTTTCCTGCAGAATTGTTTTTCCTTCTGAAGTTATTTCATATTGAGAAGCGACATGGGCGATCTGTTCAAAAAAAGCACGGCGGCAGAATTCATTTTCCATTTTAAATTCGACCGCAATCATCGCCGCATAAGCTGAAACATCAAAAAATGCACGCTCAATCATGGCACTCTGCTGTTCCGCTGCAAAACTCTTCCATTTTCCGTTGATCGCCAACGCATTCATAAACGACTGCAGTTCACTGCCGTATTCAAAATCTGTCATAATATATCCTTGAATTTTGAGATTAACAAAAAAGAGGGAGTTTCCTCCCTCATATAAAAATATCAGCCTTTCATTGCGGCAATTGCTTCACTGCTTGCGAGCAGATTTTTGATGCGGCAGAGACGCTGTTTGGCATTTTTGAACTCAAAAGTAAGTTCGCCGAGTGCCATGCGTTTAATACCGTCAAAACCTTTCGAAGTGGCATCTTCATCACAGATTCCACGGCCCTGCAGGTTTGCGAGACCGAAACCATTCGGATCGATAACCCATGCATCATTATCGGGAACATCAGGATCAGCCATGATAACCATGCCTCTGCCGTTGATTTCATTAACGATCTGAGCGACATAAGCACCGCGGCGGTCATCAGAGCGGAGGATCTGCAGATTGTGTTTATATTCAGAGGAGAGCACACGAGCCTGACCGGGAGAACAGAGTATCTGCATGGGATCGCCGCCTTCACTCAGAACAGCCTGAGCGGCATCATTGATAATGAAACTGTCGAGAGTATTGCCGTCAGCATCAATATCAAGAGCATTTTCACCACATCCGAAATAATAGAGTCCGCCTGCTTCACCTCTGACATTGGGAGCAGCTTCAACACGGCGGCCGAAAAGGGCGACACGGTTGAGATCACGGGCAAGTTCATCAAGAGCAAAACTTGTCTGACGGTTGAGAAGATTATCGACATTGCCGAAAACATTTACAGCCATGGCGGATCCGCTGAGAATAATATCTTTGCGGAAAATCTGAGTGCAGTTGTACTCTGCATTTCCGGTGATACCGGTAGCATCGCCGAAAATTGAACCTTCACCGACCGGAGTTGAAACGATATTAAAAATACCGCCTTCAGCAGGAATATTTGCCGCTGTCAAAGCGGAACCGTTGGAACTTGCCAGAGTGACAGTAACGGAAGTACCATTGACGGCATTAACGACAAAAAGAGCGGAATCATCTTTGAAAGTCAGAAGAGTTCCAACTGCAACTTTGGCACTGTCAGCAGCAGAAACAGTCAAAGTGCCGTTACTGTTTGCAGCAGCAGTAATGGAACGGCCGGCGATCTGATCTTCGAGCCATTCATGTTTCTGCTGGGTTGCATTTTCCACAGTGCGGAAATTGGAGATGAAGCGGGGAGAATCTTTGACCACAGAGGCAAGGATGTCGGAGAGGTCACGTTTTTTGTTTTGAAAAGAATAACTGAACAACATAATAATAAAACCTTTCTGTTTTCTGATCAGCCCCTTACTTCGGGGGCATTGTTGAGAAGCTGAAGAATATCATCCTGCTGATGATTTCCAAATACCGGTGTCTGACAATCGGGATTGGCATTGCCGCCGGTACCAGACTGCAGTTTAAGTTGAAAGAATCTGGGAGACTCCTGGAGCAGTCTGTTCATAAAATTTTTTGAATCTGTACTGTCGGCAAAATCAATTTTGTTGAGTTTGCAGAGATATTCCAGATAACCTTTGTCGCTGAAAGAGTAATTTTCAGCAAGTTGTGCGACATGATCTTTGTAAATCATATCATCGAGAGATTTGCGGGCGGAATCGCGTTCAGCCTGCAGTTGTTCGATAGTTTTGAGAAGTTCCTGTTCGGAGGGAGCTTTCTCAAACTGGTCGAGCCAGTCGGACAGAGTTTTGCGGTTCTCATCGGAAAGTTCTGCTTTCGGCACAATTTCCGAGAGGATCTCTTTGATGTTCATAAAATAACCTCCTTTCTGAACATCCCCCTTGCAAAAGGGATTCACCGGAGGGAAAAAATGTCAACTTTTGAGTTGAAACCACAAAAATCAAACAACCAACAGGACAACACCCGTATATATATAAATAAGTTTATAAAAACATACATCTGTGATAAAATCACAAAAAAGTGACAATTTTTCACAAATAAGTGTTGTTTTTTTTAAAAGTTGAGCTATATTATATAACAGTTTAAACTAATACAGGGATCTTTTATGAAAGAACGGCGTAAAGAAATTCGCAAATTCATTGAAGCTGAAAGAGATGTGACTCTTTGTCAGCTTTGTGCCAAATTCCCCTCGTGGTCGGAAATGACCATCCGCCGTGACCTTGAATATCTTGAAAATGAACACGTCCTCATCCGTACCAAAGGCGGAGCGAGACTTCTCAGCGGTTCATACGGCCTCAGCGAAGACATCTATTCAGAACGTGAAAGCAAAAATTACAGTCTGAAACAGGAGATTGCCGAAAAAGCTGTAAAATTCGTTGAACCCAACCGCGGAATTTACATTGATGCCGGTACTACCATGATGGCATTCACCCGTGCGATTCCTGATTTCCGCATCGCCATTATAACTTCCGGCCCCAACATTGCCCTTGAAATCGCCAAAAGCAAACAGAATCCCTCCATCGTCATGCTCGGAGGTACACTTTCATCCCAGACTCTTTCCATCTCCGGAGCAAGTGTACTTGAGCAGTTGAAAAGTCTGAACATAGATACCGCATTTATGAGTGCCAGCGGTTTCTGCGAAGGGAGCGGTTTCTCCGTCGGCAATCAGCACGAAGCCGACCTCAAACGTGCCGTTATGTCCAAAGCACGCCGTACAATTATGCTTATGGACAGTTCCAAAATCGGAACTGTTTTGCCATTTACGTTCGCCAAAGCCGAAGATGTCGATATTGTTATTACAGATTCGGATTTGCCGGAAGCCGTCAAAGAATATTTCAACCAACTTAATATAGAAATCTTTTAACTGAAAGGAATCAAATTATGGCAGAAATGGTCTTGATGCCCCAGATGGGTGTGTCAGAAGAAAGTGCAGTCCTTGCCAACTGGATGGTCAAGGAAGGCGACGAAGTCAAAGTCGATCAGGTGCTTTTCGTACTTGAAACCGGCAAATCAACCTTTGAATGCAAATCTGAACACAACGGTTTCGTTCTCAAACTCTTCGCCAACGAAGGCGATGAAGTCAACGTCGGCGTTGCTGTTTGTGCAATCGGTGCCAAGGGTGAAAATGTCGATGCTCCCGCAGCTAAAGCAGAAGCCGCTCCCGCACCCGCCGCAGAAGCCGCTCCCGCTGCTGCTCCTGCCGCAGCCCCCGCTGCTGAAATTCCCGCAGGCGTCAACATGGTTCTGATGCCCCAGATGGGCGTTTCCGAAGAAAGTGCCGTTCTTGCAAACTGGATGGTCAAAGAAGGCGACGAAGTCAAAGTCGATCAGGTTCTCTTTGTCCTCGAAACCGGCAAATCAACTTTTGAATGCAAATCTGAACACAACGGCTTCGTTCTCAAACTTTTCGCCAACGAAGGCGATGAAGTCAATGTCGGTGTCGCCGTTTGTGCAGTCGGTCCCCAGGGCGTAAAAATCGAAGCCCCCGTCGCAAAAGCAGAAGCCGCCGCTCCTGTTGCTGAAGCCGCAGTTGCTGCTGCTCCCGCAGCCGCACCTGTTGCCGCTCCCAAAGCAACTGCCGCAATGGGCGAAGGCAAAGCTTCTCCCCGTGCAAAAAATCTCGCCGCTGAAATGGGCGTAAACGTTTTTGCCGCAACTCCCACCGGTCCCAACGGCCGTATCATTGAACGTGACGTCCGTACCCTTATGGAATCCGGTCTCGTTGAAGCCGCCGCAACTCCTGTTGCTGAAGCCGCACCTGCTGCCAAAACTGAAGCCGCAGCTCCCGCTGCTGCCGCCGCTTACGAAGACAAGCCCCTCAGCAAAATCCGCAAGGTCATTGCTGAAAATATGCACAAATCTCTCTCCGAAATGGCTCAGCTTACCCTCAACCGCACCTTTGATGCAACTGCAATGATCGAACTTCGCAAAAAGTTCAAAAACTCCAAAGGTTACGGTCTGGAAAATGTCACTCTCAATGACTTCATCCTCTTTGCCGTTTCCCGCACTCTGCTTGACTTCCCCGAACTCAATGCATACTTCATGGGCGACAAAATGCGTTGCTTCAACAACGTCAACCTCGCTGTTGCAGTTGATACTCCCCGCGGCTTGATGGTTCCCGTCATTCCCGCAATGGAAAAACTCAACATCGGTACCATTTCAAACTTGGTCAAAGAAAAAGCCGCTCAGTGCAAAGACGGTTCAATCAATCCGGCTGAACTCTCCGGCGGTTCTTTCACCGTTACCAACCTCGGTTCAATGGGAATTGAAAGCTTCACTCCCGTTATCAACCTGCCCCAGACTGCAATTTTGGGTGTCGGTACATTCCAGCTCAAACCCCGCGAAAATGCCGACGGCGAAATCGAATTCTATCAGGCAATGGGTCTCTCATTGACTTTCGACCACCGTGCAGTTGACGGCAGCCCCGCCGCTAAATTCCTCAAAGTTCTCGCTGAACGTCTGGAAAACATCGAACTCACTCTCGCTCTCTAATGTTTAATATAAAGGTATAAGATTATGGTTTATGATCTTCTCATCATCGGCGGCGGTCCCGCCGGTTACCGTGCCGCAGAGCGTGCCGGTCACTACAAAATGAACGTTGCTCTTTTCGAGCAGCGTTCTCTCGGCGGTGTCTGCCTCAATGAAGGCTGTATGCCCACCAAAACTTTGCTCTATTCTGCAAAGCTCTACGATTATGCAAACGGTGTTTCCGCTCACTACGGCGTGACCTCCGAAAATGCAAAAATCGACCACAAAGCCGTCATCGAACGCAAAAACAAAGTTGTCAAAACTCTCGTCAACGGCGTTGCAATGCAGATGAAACAGGCTAAAGTCAACGTTGTCAAAGCAACCGCCAAAGTCGCCGGTAAAAACCCCGACGGCACTTTCAATGTTATTGCCAACGGTGAAACTTATGTCGGCAAAAAACTTCTCATCGCTTCCGGTTCAAATGCAGCAGTTCCGCCCATTCCCGGTCTCAAAGAAGCTCTCGCTGCCAATATCGCCATGACCAACCGCGAAATCCTCGACATGACTGAAAACATCAGCTCTCTTATCGTTATGGGCGGCGGTGTCATCGGGCTTGAAATGGCTTCCTATTTCAACTCAATCGGCGTAAAAGTTACCGTTGTCGAAATGATGGACCGCATCGGCGGCCCCACCGATTTGGATATGACCAAACTTCTCAAAGCCGAATACGAAAAACGCGGCGTTACTTTCATGCTTTCAACCAAAGTCACTGAACTCAAAGGCAACAAAGTCATGATCGAAAATGCCAACGGCAAATCTGAACTTACCGCCGACAAAATCCTCGTTTCCATCGGCCGCCGTGCAAACAGTGCCGACCTCGGATACGAAACCATCGGTCTTTTCATGGAACGCGGTGCTGTCAAAACTGACGACGAAATGAAAACCAACGTTCCCAATGTCTGGGCCGCCGGTGACATCAACGGCAAATCAATGCTCGCTCACACCGCTTACCGTGAAGCCGAAGTCGCCGTTAACAATATGCTCGGCATCAAAGACAAAATGGTTTACAACGCCATCCCCGCAGTCATTTACACCAACCCCGAAGTTTCCAGCGTCGGTGAAACCGCCGAAACCGCCAAGGCAAAAGGCTTCAAAATCAAAGAAGTCAAACTCCCCATGCAGTTCGCAGGCCGTTACATCGCTGAAAACGACGGCGGCAACGGTATTATGAAACTTATCACTCTGGCTGATTCAGGCCGCATTATCGGTGCCAACATGATCGGCAATCCCTCAAGTGAAATCATTTACGGTATGGCAATCGCCATCGCCCGTAATCTCACCTGCAAGGATATGAGCAGAGTCGTCTTCCCGCATCCCACTGTCGGTGAAGTTTTCCGTGAAGCAATCATCAATGAAACCAACGAGATTTAATAATCTATAATAATAGAAAGGATTTATTATGCCGAAATCACAATTTATGGACCCCAACGACATTCGTAAAAAGGGTGAACTCAAACTCGGAACCATCAAACTCAACCAGTACAGCAAAACTGTCAAAGAAGAAAAAGCCGCCGGCAATTTCAACAATGACGACCTCATCGGTATCTACAAAGATATGCAGTACATCCGTGAGTTTGAAACCATGCTTTACAGCGTCCGTACCGCTAAACATTACAACGGCGTCGACTACCTCTACACCGGTCCCGCTCACTTGTACACCGGTCAGGAAGCTTCTGCTGTCGGTATGGCTTATTCTCTGACTATGGATGACTACATTTTCGGTTCTCACCGCAGTCACGGTGAAGTTCTTGCCAAAGGTTTCAACGCCATCAAGAACCTCCCCGAAAAAGAACTTTATCAGATCATGAAAGATTTCTACGGCGGTGCTTTGCTCAACGTCGTTGAAAAAGAAAACAAATCCGGC
>JAFVUZ010000134.1 GCA_017502435.1 Lentisphaeria bacterium | reverse complement strand
TATTTTAAATTATTTGTAATAAACAAATTGTAATTGCTTTTATTAGGATAATAAAAGCAATTACGATAAAAGTTTTTGGAAAATGGGGTGTGGGGAAAAGAACCTTTTTTCAAAAAGGTTTTTTCCCCACAAAACAGTTTTATAGCAGCCCCTTTTGACAGTTATATTCAAAGTTTGTACGCCTTCATGAGGTCGCACATTTCTTTAACTGCCTGACCGATACCGACTTCAATGGAACGGCCGACGATTGAATGTCCGATATTGAGTTCGTGCAGATGCGGAATTGTCAGAATGCCAGCCATATTTTCATAATCGATACCATGACCGGCGTTGACTTTCAACCCGAGAGATGTTGCGAATCCGGCACCTTCGCGGAGACGGTCAAGTTCTTTCTGCTGAGCTTCACCCTCTGCATTGGCATATGCTCCGGTGTGGAGTTCAATATAATCGCTGCCGACATCTGAAGCGGCCTGAATCTGTTCTTCGACAGGATCAATAAACAGACTGACGATGATTCCGTTTTCGTGCAGACGTTTGACGGCACTTTCAATGTAAGTCTGACGGCTGACGACATCCAGACCGCCTTCAGTTGTAAGTTCCTGACGTTTTTCGGGAACAAGACAGCAGCTGTGCGGTTTGATTTCACAGGCAATATCCAACATTTCTTCAGTTACAGCCATTTCCATATTGAGACGTTTAACGACTTTGACAAGTTCTCGGATGTCAGCATCATTAATATGGCGGCGGTCTTCACGCAGATGAGCGGTAATGCCCCATGCACCTGCTTTTTCGCAGGCGATTGCGGCAGTTACGGGGCTCGGAAGTTTTGCACGGCGTGCCTGACGTACAGTTGCGACATGATCTACATTCACACCAAGATTCATTTTTCACCTCATTTTCTTAATTTTTATATAATTTCCATCCATTGGAGCAAATCTTCACGGATGGATTGAAAATTTATACTGCCGGACGGAGCAAGAAAGAAATTACAATTTATTCCTTTTTCTTCACTTGCAGTCATTATTTTTTTCAGATTCTGCGGATTTATCTTGTTGCCGAGAGCGGCATCATAGACGAAATTCACCGTCCCGATATCAAATTGCAGCGGCAGAAGCAGTTCTGCAAGTTCATCACGGTCAAAACCCGCTTCGTGAATATGCAGATCGACCGCATAATTCAACCCGGTCATCGACTGCTGACGGAAAAATGCCGCCGGAGCAATAAAAGACTCCATATCATTGAACGGCAAACGGAAAAGCAGTTCGATTTCAATATGTTCGCTGTAAACAATACCTTTAAGTGAAGCAAGTATTTTCTGCAGAGAACGGCATTTTTCATCATCCTGCAATACCGACGGCAAATCAAAATCAAGCAGAATTTTTTCAACATTGTATCTGCGGTATTTTTCAATTTCCCTGCCGAATGATTCCAGATAATCCATCTGAAGTTTAAAAGTCGAATCAAGTATCAGACGGTTGAGACGGGGCGGTACAGGATTGCGGACAACAAGTCCCGGACGTGACAATTTGGCATATTTCATCCCGAAAGACGGACGACTGACGATTTCAGCATCTGTCTGCAGGACAAAATCATAAGCCGGCAGTATCTCTGCCAGACTTTCAAATGCTTCAAATGTGTCAACCGTTATTCCGTTCATCACAAAAGACCCGCATTGAGAAGTTTTTCCATTGTTACAGTATTTGAATCAGCACCATTCTGCATATATGTCTGCACCATTGAATAAACATATTTGCCGAGGACATCGGTTTCAATATTCACGATGTCGCCTCTTTTCAATGAACCGAGTACGGTATCATTCAAAGTCAGCGGGATCAGATGCACCCCGAAACAGCGGCTGTCAAGTTCAACCAGAGTCAATGATACACCGTTGATGGCGATGCTGCCTTTGGGCACAAAATAGGGACGGAGTTCTTTTATCATACGGACTTTGAGGACATAATCATTACCCTCTCTGGCAAAAGAGAGAACTTCGCTGGTTCCGTCAACGTGACCGGAAACAATATGTCCGCCCATTCTGCCTGAAGGCTGCATGGCACGTTCAAGGTTAACTTTCTGATGAGTTTTGAGCAGACCGAGATTGGTTTTCTGCAAAGTCTCCTCCAGTGTGAAAAATTCAAGCGACCCATCACCGTTAACTTTTTCGAGACTCAAACAGCATCCGTTGACACTGACGCTTTCCCCGATGACGGGATCGATGAATTTTTTTTCAGGTTTTATCAGCAGACGGGCGGAATCTGCAGTTTTGCTTCTTGACAGAAATTCGCCCTGACATTCAATTATTCCGGTAAACATATTTTCTCCTTATCTGGGTGTGATCTGCAGCAGCATGAGGTTGATGGCGGCGGCATCATTCAATGCCATATATTTTTTTTCATGCCCTTTGCCCCAACTGTCAGTATAAATTATCTGGTTTTTATTTTTATTGAAACCGTTTATGATACGCATATGAAATCCGAATCTGCCGATTCTGCTGCTGTCACGCATATTCTGGAAAGTGAATGTGACCCATGCCAGCGGAATACCTTTGGAGAGGGATTTATGAACTTCTTCAGCGAATTTATCAACGGTGCGTTTATTTCTGCAGCGGGCATCACGGAAAAGTCCGTATTCATAACTGCCGATCAAAGCAGAATAATTCAGCCGTCTGTAACGCCCTTTGCCGGAGCAGAAATCATTGAAATTCAAGCGGTTACGTTTCTTTTTCTTCGCAAGATTATTATAATTTTGAGTAAGTTTCTGCAAATCTTCAAAAGACAAAATATCATCGGTAATAAGTTTATCAACGTTTATTTTGAGTTTGGATTTATTTTTGTCCAGGACATTAGTGATTTTGCGGAGGTTGGTTCCACGATAGGAATCACTTTCAGCAAGCTGAGCGATTATCTGCTGATCGACTCTGGAGCCATAATATTTCATGATCCGTTCTACAGTTGCATCCACGCAATAACCCTTCGCTCCCTGATTGACCATTGGAATATCAAGATAGCTGTCGCCGTTGGGCATAATGTTCAAATTGAGCTGAAGTTGATTTTTGTCGGCAGTTGCACGAAGAGCTTCCCGCAGTTTTTTTGCCTGACCTGCAGGATAAATTATCAGCTGAAGGTATTCAGGTGTTTTGCCCTTGCGGTTGCGGCGGAGGACGTAATCGCAAACTTTATCCTGCCATATCAGAGATTCGATGCGGAACTTGTCAAATTTGCGGGTCTCTCCAGCAGGTTCGGCATCCTTTGAAAAATCTGCGGCAAATTTTTCAACTTGAGAATTGAGTTGAGCAAAAACATTTTCCCCTATCAAGCCGTTGTCACCGCGGTTGTAAATGGAAACGGTTATTGATTTAAGTTGACGTTTTTCAAAATAAAAGATAATTTCCGGCACAACTTTTTTATTGAAGCGGACATACTGCTGATTGTCCCGCATATGGTAGCGCATGACATTATTAAAGTCATCCTGCGGTCTGACTTTGACACCGAAAATGGCTGAACACTGTTCCGGTTTTATGGTCCAGAGAATATTTTTGTGTTCAGTCAGAATATCTTTGAGTTCTTTATCCGCTCCGTATGCGGAAAAAATGCTAAAAATAAAGACAAAAATCAGCAGAATTTTACTTTTCATATCTCTTCATCCCTGCTTAAATAACCGAATTTACGCGGAGTTTGCAAATAGAAAATATCTCCGCGGCGGACTTTGCGATCGACTTTAAAAGTTATCTGTGAACCTTTCGGAGCGATTTCAGGATATGCTTCATCGAGCATGAAATGACATTTTTCAATCTCCATTGCTCCGGTGATTTTGCCGGTGATGAGAGCATTGGCATCCTGCGGGAAATCGCCTGCCTCCAGAGTGATTTCAGCAATCATTGAACGGGCAAAAAAGTTGGTAACTCTGCCGAGGAATTTTTTCTGCACCGGCGACTGATTACCGGAATTTCTGCTCCATTCATCCATATTTTCGCCGAGATAATACCCGCCGTGCCAGAATGAACGGTTGAAAGTTTTCTCAAGTTTCGCCATCAGACGCTCAAAACTTTCAGCTGAAAGAGTTCCGCTTGAAGCAGTTTCATCCAATGCTTCACGATATACTGAAACAACATTCGCAACATAATCTGCAGAACGGCCGCGTCCCTCGATTTTAAAAACCGAAGCACCGCTTGCAAGCAGTTCCGGCAGAAATTTCAGCATACATAAGTCTTTGGGCGACATAACGTTGGAATTTTCAAGAACAAAAGATGTACCGCTGTCGACATCTTTGATTTCATATTTGCGGCGGCAGGGCTGGAAACAGCGGCCGCGGTTGGCGGACTGATTGCATGAAATCTGGCTCATAAAGCATCTGCCGCTCTGGGCAACACATAACGCTCCGTGGATGAATATTTCAATTTTCAGCAATTCACCAGACGGTCCGCAAATTTTTTCCTCTTTTATCGCCTTGCAGATATCCGCAATGTCTTCCAGTGCCAGTTCTCTTGCCAGCACCACAACATCGGCAAATTGAGCGGCAAAACGTACCGCTTCAAGGTTGGAGAGATTCATCTGCACCGAACCGTGAACACTCAAACCGATACTGCGGGCATAAGAAATTACTGCAAAATCTGAAGCGATCACTGCATTAACTCCGGCCTTTTTGGCAAGGTCGCAAAGTTCACGCATTTTTGCAAGTTCACCGTTGAAAATGATCGTGTTGATTGTCAGATAAAGTTTTTTGCCCGCCGCACGGCACAGACGCACCGCCTCTTCAAGTTCCTCCGGCTGAAAGTTCATAGTGGCATGGGAACGCATATTCAAGTCGCCGACACCGATATAAACCGAATCAGCACCGCTTCTCAAGGCGGCAGAAAGAGAGGCAAAATCACCTCCCGGAGCCATTATTTCAAAATTTGAACTCATTTTTTATTTAAATATCTTTTTCAGAGATTTACCGAGGTCATCGGCTGTTTTATTGATAGCTTTGCCGGCATCTTTGGTGGCTTTGCCAAGATTTTTACCGACGTTGCCGGCCTCTTTGGAAATGTTCTTGGAGGCAGTTATAACTGCTTCAACGACAGCATCATAGACGACTGTAACAAAGTCTGTGATAGATTTGCCGTCACCTACATCAGTAAGTTCAACCGAGGGAATCGGCCACGGAACTTTGAGCATGGTAAAGTCGGATTTGGCTATTTTAAAGTGGCGGATAACCATTTTGGGCGGTTCTTTTTTGGTTTTTTCCTCTGCTTGTTCTTCATCCTGATTTTCAGCATCTGCAGTTTTTGCGGGGTCTTCAGGTTTCTTCAGACTTTTGCTGATATCTTCGAGGTTGTTGGTTCCCCATTTCATCTCCAAAGTTGCGTGCATATCTTCAATAGTGATATCGGCAATTTCAATTTTGGGAGAAAAGAGAGTAAACATTTTGACGTCAATATAGAAATGTCCGAGTTCAAAAGCATACGGTGAATCGTAGCCTTCGGGATTGTGAACTTTCATATTTTTGATACGTACCGCACCGTCAAAAATGTTGATATAGGCGGAACCGATTTCAACTTTGGTCTTCAAAAGCTGTGTTGCAATGGGGGGCACAACATAATGAACCACAAGTCCCGGCAGGAAAAGCAGCACCAGAATAACAGCCAGAACAATACTGCCCCAGACAATACAGCGTTTTTTGCGTTTTGACACAGTTTTTTTGCCATTATCAGCGGCATCTTCAGAAATGTTTGATTCAGAAGCATTTACATTTGTTGTTTCTTTGTTATTTTCTTTCATTTTAATCCTCCGTATATATAAAATGTTGACAATTATCGCAATAAGCCACCAGACCTTTGGCGGCAGAGTTCAAAGTTTGCGGGGTCACTTTCAAATGACAGTTTTCGCAAATACCGCTTTTTACTGCAGCGAGCGGCGAACCGATACCTTTTTTGAGCAGGCTTTCATAACGTTTGAGAATATCATCCTCGACATTGGCGGCAAATGCGGTACGTTCTGAATGAAGTTCTGCAAGTTCTTTTTTGAGGTCATTTGCAAGAGAATCAAGATCCATGAACTCTGCTTTGAGGGCGGCATTTTCCAACTTCACATTGGAAGCGGCTTCGCGGTAAGTTTTTTTGCCGCTGTCAATGCGGTCGAGCAAATCAATACCGCTGCTTTCCTCATCACTGATCTTTTTTTTGTAATCAGCAATAGACAGAAGCATAGCCTGATATTCGGTATTTTTTTTGACCATATTGGATTGAGTTTCAAGTTTATGGATGGTCTCTTTGTATTCAGCAATGCGGCTCTCGCTTTGTTTGAGCTGAAGTTCAAGTGCAAGGACATCATTTTTGATTTTTTCGACTTTGGCAAGGTTTTTGTTTGCCTGCTCTTTGAGAGACAATTTTTCCTTGGGGATCATTTCGAGTTTGGAACGCAATGTCCGTATGCGTAAATCCTTGTCCTGCAATTTTTTAAGTGCTGTCACCCAGTTCGCTGCCATAATTAAAACAACTCCTCCTGATTTGACGGTTTTCTGCCGTCGATTCCTAATTTGTTCCAAGCCTTCGGAGTAGCGACACGTCCCTTCGGTGTACGTACGAGATAACCTTTCTGAATAAGGAAGGGTTCGTAAACATCGGCAATGGAATCTTCGTCTTCTCCGATTGAAACGGAAATATTTTTGATACCAACCGGACCGCCGTTGAAATTGACGATGATCGTCTCAAGTATTCTGACGTCCATCTCATCAAGGCCGTCACTGTCGATATTGAGCATCGAAAGTGCTTTGTATACAACACTTTGCGTAATTATAGAATCTGCTTTGATCTGTGCGTAATCTCTGGCACGGCGGAGCAGATTGTTGGCGATACGCGGAGTTCCGCGGCATCTTGAGGCGATTTCCAATGCACCGTCACTCTCAATTCCGACTCCGAGAATGCCTGCAGAACGGGTGATTATTTTGGAAAGATTGTCCGCATCGTAATAGTCCAGACGGGCATTTATACCGAATCTTGACCTCAAAGGAGCGGAAATCATCCCCTGTCTGGTAGTCGCTCCAATCAAAGTGAAACGGGGCACATTCAACCGTACTGAACGGGCTCCGGGGCCCTGTTCCAGCATGATGTCAATGAAAAAATCCTCCATTGCACTGTACAGATACTCTTCAACTGTTGAACTGAGACGGTGGATTTCATCAATAAAAAGGATGTCGCCCTCCTGAAGCGAAGTCAGAAGTCCTGCCAGATCTCCCGGTTTCTCAATCGCAGGGCCGCTGGAGGACTTAACGTTGCAACCCCGTTCATTACCAATGATATACGCAAGTGTAGTCTTGCCTAAACCCGGCGGTCCGGACAATAAAATATGGTCAAGCGGCTCATTTCTCTCTTTTGCCGCCATTACAAAGAGCTCCAATTGCTCTTTTATGTTTTCCTGACCCGGAAAATCAGAGAATTTCAACGGTCGAAGGCTCTCTTCTTTGGAAAAATCCTTCTTATTTAATACAGATGTTATAAATCTTTCAGACATAAGACTTGTTTTTTTCAAAATTTATGTTAAATTTAATAGGTGCAAAATTTTTTTCCATTTTCCGATGGAAATGAATCTTGCCTTACATTAAATGTTTTTTTGAAAATTTCAACCTGATAAAATAAAAAAGGAAAGGATTTTTTTATGTCAGACAACAAAATGTTCAAAGATTGTGCGAATACCATTCGCAGTCTCAGTGCCGATGCAATCCAGAAAGCCAAATCCGGTCATCCCGGTATGCCCCTCGGCTGTGCCGATTACGCTTTCACCCTCTGGGCAAAGTATTTGCGTCACAACCCCGCCAACCCCGAATGGTTCGGCCGCGACCGTTTCGTTCTCTCAGCAGGACACGGTTCAATGCTGATGTATTCTCTTTTGCACCTCTTCAACTACGGCATCACCATTGACGAAATCAAAACATTCCGTCAGTGGGGCAGCCGCTGTGCAGGTCACCCCGAACACGGCGAATGCGTCGGTGTTGATATTACCACCGGTCCCCTCGGCAGCGGTTTCTCCTCTGCAGTCGGTATGGCCATGGCAGCCAAAAACTTTGCCGCACGTACCGGTATGGCAGGAACTGAACTTGATGCACAGCGTATCTTCGTCATCTCCGGCGACGGCTGCATGATGGAAGGCTGCACCAGCGAATCTGCTTCACTTGCAGGTCATCTGAAACTTGATAACATCATCGTTTTCTACGACGACAACTCAATCACTATCGAAGGCAACACCAACCTCGCTTTCAGCGAAGACGTCGAAGCCCGCTTCAAGAGTTACAACTGGCGTGTTCTCAAATGCGATAACGCCAACGATATCGAAGAATGCGACAAAGTTCTCGCAGAAGCTGTCAAATCCGACGGCCGTCCCACCCTCATCATCGGCAAAACATCAATCGGTTTCGGTGCTCCCAACAAACAGGGTAAATCCTCCGCTCACGGCGAACCCCTCGGTGAAGAAGAAGTCGCCGCCATGAAAGCCAACCTCGGTCTTTCTCCCGAAGCATTCTATGTTGCTCCCGAAGTCAAAGATTTCTGCAGCAAACGCTCCGCTGAACTGATCGCTGAAGCTGCCGCTTATGACAAAAAATTCAACGATTTCATCAATGCCGATGCCGACCGTGCAAAACTCGTCTCCGCATTGCTTGACAAAACCATTCCCGCCGACCTCAAAGAACAGTTGACTGCCGCTCTGCCCACCGATGGCAAACCCCAGGCAACCCGCGCTCTCGGCGGTACCGTCCTCAACAAAGCCGCTGAAATCATCCCCTCACTCATCGGCGGTGCTGCTGACCTTGCTCCCTCCACCAAAACCAACCTCAAAAACGGCGGCGACTTCTCTGCTGCTGATTATGCCGCACGCAACTTCCACTTCGGTATCCGTGAATTTGCCATGGCTCTGGCAGGAAACGGTATGGCTCTCTACGGTTCAGCCATTCCTTTCACCTCAACCTTCTTCGTTTTCTCTGACTACATGAAGCCCGCCATCCGTCTGGCATCTCTCATGCATCTCAAAGAACTCTTCATCTTTACCCATGACTCCTTCTACGTCGGCGAAGACGGTCCCACCCACGAACCTATCGAACATCTTGCTATGTTCCGTTCACTTCCCGGTGTCACAGTTTTCCGTCCCGCTGAAGCATACGAAACCGCAGCAGCTTACGCCGCAGCTCTCGAACTCAACGGTCCCAGCGTCATCCTGCTGACCCGTCAGAACCTCAGACCCTACGACGCAGAAAAAGCCGCTAAAATCGATGCCAAAAAAGGTGCTTACATCATCGAAGATGAAGAAAACTTCGACCTCATTCTTATCGCTACCGGTTCCGAAGTCAACCTCGCTCTTGACGTTGCCGCCAAACTCCGTGAACTCAATGCCAAGGTCCGTGTCGTTTCCATGATCTCTCAGGAACTCTTCCTCCAGCAGGACGAAGAATATCAGGAAGAAGTTCTGCCCTCATGGTGTCCCACCAAGGTCTCCATCGAAGCTGCTTCCACTTTCGGATGGCACCGTTTCGTCGGTGACAACGGTCTTGCCATCGGTCTTGACCACTTCGGTGCTTCTGCTCCCGCCGGTGTCCTTGCTGAAAAATTCGGCTTCACCGTTGACGGCATCATTCAGAAAATCGGTGAATTTTTCATCGGTGATGACGACGAATGCGGCTGCGAATGCGGCGACTGCAGCTGCGGTTGCAGCCACGAAGAATAAGTATTCCGTAACGGGACGGATTTTTTCCGTCCCGTTTTCAACTTTCAAATTTTGCAACCAAAGGAATTGAAATGAATTTGCTCAATATGATCGCTATGGCAGCCCCTCAGGCCGCTGAAGGTGCACAGGCAAAACCGGCAAATCCGCTGTTGACCTTTGCTCCTTTCATCATCATCATTGCTGTTATGTTTTTCATGACCATCCGTTCTCAGAAAAAACAGCAGGCCAAACGTGATGAAATGATGTCCCGTCTCGTCAAAGGTTCAAAAGTGATCCTTTCCAGCGGAATCATGGGTACTATCGTTGAAGTCAAAGAAAAAACAACCCGTGTCGAAATCGCTGATAATTGTGTTGTCGAACTCCTTCCGACAGCTATTGTCGAAGTGTTCGGTGCTGACGATAAAACTGAAACTGCCAAATAAGCCAAGCAGGAAAACATTATATGAATAATAAACCGGTAATTTTGCGTACTGTTATCGCCGCTGTGGTGATTGTAGTATTTGCACTTTCCATGATCCCCCTGGCAGAGCGTCCTTTTTATGACACCTTTAAAAGCATGGTCAAAAAAGATGCCGCCATCGCTGATACTCTCATCAGTGATGCCAAAAAGATTCAGGAAAAAAATGCAGATATCTACCCCTCACAGGCTCTTCTCTCTGCCGCCGATTCCAAAGGCGTTGAACTCAAAAATATGATTGCTGAAAGCAAAAATATTGAAGACAACCGTGACGTCATCGGTGCTGTCCGCAAAAATGCCGCCAGCTCAATCCGTCTCGGACTTGATCTCGCCGGCGGCGTTGAGTTCATGATCGAACTTGTCCCTGATGAAGAATTCCTCAAAAAACTCAATGAAATGAAAGACGGCAAAGCCGCCCGCGAGGAACTTCAAAAGCGTATGGATGATGAATTTTCACGCTATCGTGACATGGCGATCGAAATCCTCCGTAAACGTTTGGAAGCCAACAAGATATTTGAATCAGAAATCGCTCCCTCAGGCGGTCGTTACATTACTCTCAAGGCTCCCATCGTTTCAAAAGACGAAAAAGTTCAGCTCCTCAATCTGATCCAGATGAGTGCCAAACTCCGCTTCCGTCTCGTTCACCCCGAAAACGATATGCTTGTAGCCCAGTACCTCGCCAATCCGCAGGGCTTCCAGGGCCCCATCGGTTATGAGCTGATGACTCAGACCACTTTCCGCAGCGGTGACAAGCCGGTCGTCAACTATTATTTTGTTGAAAACCGCGCCCAGATGGACGGCAAAGGCATCATTGATGCTGTTCCCACCCGCGACCAGTTCGGTCAGCGTATGATTTCACTCAAATTTGACGGCAACGGTGCCGCAAAATTCGGTGAAGTCACCACCAAACACGTCGGCAGACTGCTCGCAATCGTTCTTGACGGAAAACTTTATTGTGCTCCGGTTCTGCGTGAACCCATCACCACCGGTCAGGCACAAATCTCCGGTTCTTTCTCCAACGAAGAACTTACTGCCATTTCAAACGCACTTGTTTCCGGCAGTTTCCCCTTCCAGATCAAAGTTGAAGCAACCTTTGACACCGACCCGAAACTTGGTTCTGACAATATCAAAAACAGTATTTATGCAGGTATTGCCGCATTGATCACAGTTGTTATTTTCATGATCATTTATTATGGTTTTGCAGGTATTATTGCTGTTATTGCACTCGGTACCAACGTCATTCTGGTACTCGGAGCATTGGCTGCATTTGATTCAACTCTGACGCTGCCCGGTATGGCAGGTATTATTCTGACTATCGGTATGGCGGTTGACGCCAACGTGCTTATTTTTGAACGTATCCGTGAAGAGTTGGAAAACGGCAAAAGTCTGGTTGCAGCCATTGAATCCGGTTATGCAAAAGCATTCTCCGCTGTTTTTGATGCCAACATCACAACTTTGTTTGTTGCAATTATTCTGATGAACTTCGGTACAGGACCTGTCAAAGGATTTGCAGTCACACTGGGTATCGGTATCATCTCCAGTTTGTTCACTGCTATTTTCATGACCCATCTGCTTTTTGACTTTATAACCCGCTTCACCGGCATTACCACGCTCAAAATGCGTAAATTTCTGCATAAGCCGAAATTTGACTTCCTCGGTCATAAAAACATTGCCTTTTTCCTGTCAGGATTTCTGATTGTCGGAAGTTTTGTTATTTGTGCAATCCGCGGTACTGATATGTTGAGTGTTGACTTCACCGGCGGTACTGTTCAGAGTTTCAATTACTCCGAAAAAGTTCCGGTCTCCAAAGTCGAACAGGTTCTCAAAAGTTACGGAATCCCCGGTGCAGTAACCTACAAATCAAATTCAGGTGCCACTGATACAAAAACAATGGAAATCCTGATCCGGAAAGCAGATACCAAAGCACAGAAGTCCCTCGATGATACAACTGAACTTTTGAACAAAAGTTTCCCGCAGGCAAAATTCACTTCCGGCAGCGAAAATGTCGTCGGCGGTCTGATCGGTATGGAATTTACCAAATCTGCCATTATTGCCTTGTTCCTTTCATTCCTGGGCATCATTGCATACGTTACACTCCGTTATGAATTTTCATACGCAATGGCGAGCGTTATGGCATTGCTGCATGACGTTATCATTGCGGTTGGTATTTATGTACTTTGCGGCAGAGAACTTTCGCTTACTGTCATGGCGGCAGTTCTGACAGTTATCGGGTACTCAATCAACGATACCATCGTTATTTTTGACCGTATCCGTGAAGGTGTCGGGCTGTATCCTGAAAAATCATACCGTGACATCGTTAATATGTCTGTCAATGATACACTTAACCGTACGATGCTGACCTCCATTACAACTCTGCTGGTTGTTCTGGTTCTTTTCTTCTTCGGCGGAGCATCAATCAACGACTTTGTTCTGGTTATGCTGCTCGGTGTTATCATCGGTACATATTCTTCAATCTGTATTTCAAGTCCGATCGTCTCTGTCTGGCACAAGAAGATCGGCAAAAAATAACTTTATAACTTTCAGGAGTTTTTAAAATGAAAATCGTCGTCGCTTACTCCGGAGGTCTTGATACCTCAGTAATCGTCAAATGGGTCAAAGAAACCTACAACGCCGAAGTGATCTGCTACTGTGCAGACGTCGGTCAGCAGGAAGAACTTGACGGTCTCGAAGCCAAAGCCATTGCTACCGGTGCCAGCAAATGCATCATTGACGACCTCAATGAAGAATTTGCCCGTGACTTCATCTTCCCCATGCTTCAGGGTGAAGCCATTTACGAAAGCAACTACCTCCTCGGTACTTCAATCGCACGCCCCCTCATCGCCAAACGCCTCGTCGAAGTCGCAAAGGCTGAAGGTGCTGATGCAATCTGCCACGGTGCAACCGGTAAAGGAAATGATCAGGTCCGCTTTGAACTTAATGCCAACGCTATCGATCCCTCCATCAAAGTCATCGCCGCATGGCGTGACCCCAACTGGAAGTTCACCGGCCGTCTGGATATGATCGAATATGCCAAAGCCAACAACATTCCCGTCAGCGTTTCCGCTAAGAAACCCTACTCAATGGACCGCAATCTGCTGCATATCAGTTTTGAAGGCGGCATCCTCGAAGATCCCTGGAACGAACTTCCCGAAGACATCAGCGTCATGACCGAACCCCTTTCAAAAGCTGCTGACACCCCTGAAGATGTCATCATCACTTTCGAAAAAGGTATTCCTGTCGCAGTCAACGGCGAAAAGCTTTCTCCCGCAAATCTCATGCGTAAACTCAACGAAATGGGCAAAAAACACGCTGTCGGCCGCGTCGATATCGTTGAAAACCGTTTCGTCGGTATGAAATCCCGCGGTGTTTATGAAACCCCCGCAGGTACAATTCTTCAGGCCGCTCACAGAGGTTTGGAGGAAATCACTCTCGATCGTGAAGTCATGCACCTCCGCGACAGCCTCATCCCCCGCTACGCCGATATGATTTACAACGGCTTCTGGTACGCTCCTGAACGCGAAATGCTTCAGGTCATGATCACCGAAAGCCAGAAATTTGTCACCGGCGATGTCCGCGTCAAACTTTTCAAAGGTGCCTGCCACGTCACCGGCCGTAAATCAGAATACAGCCTCTACGACGACGCAATCGCTTCCTTTGAAGACGGCGATACCTACGATCACAAAGACGCAACCGGCTTCATCCGTTTGAACGCCCTCCGTCTCCGTGTTCTCGCCCGCAGCAAACAGAAACGTTACTGATTCTCTGCATAACAAAAAGGCTGCTGTTGCAAAACTGTTTTGTGGGGAAAAAACCTTTTTGAAAAAAGGTTCTTTTCCCCACACCCCATTTTCCAAAAACTTTTACCGTAATTGCTTTTATTATCCCAATAAAAGCAATTACAATTTGTTTATTACAACGCTCTGTTTCCTTTGAGGGGGGATAATGAAATTAATTTTTTGAGAAAAAATTGAGGGGTTTGGGG
>JAFVUZ010000133.1 GCA_017502435.1 Lentisphaeria bacterium | reverse complement strand
GCCGCTTTGGAGCTGCTTTTGAACTCAGAACTCCATTTGGTATGTCTTCTCCAAAACCTGCCTCTAAATCCAGGAAATCAAGCGGATGTATGGTTCCCATAATTGATGTCTCTCTTCCAAAATCCTCATCTAAATCCAGGAAATCAAGCGGATATATGGTTCCTATAATTGATGTCTCTCTTCCAAAATCTCCGTCTAAATCAAAATCCAAGAAATCTAAAAACAGCCGCCGACATTCACGTACCAGCGTAATATCGCACCGGGTCGTACCCGGCGCCGGGGATACAAGGGGGCGGCGTAAGCCCCCATGTAATAAAAAATCAGTCTATGTTTAGTACACAGCCTTTTTTTATTACACGACACCTTGCAATAAAAATCAGTCTGCATTCAGAACACAGCCGAAATATATTTATTTTTTAATGATTTTTTGGACCGGAGCCGTTATGCCGGATGGAACTGCAAAACGTTCCAGCTGATTGCCCATGGTGTTCCAAAGGCGTAAAATTATATCATGTCTGCCATTTGGAAGTTCAAAATTGTATGGAGCAACCGATTTGCGTTTCATTGCTTTTTTGTCAATTACAAGTTCAGCTGTTCCCTTGAATTGCGGGAGCAGAAGCGTTTCATTGGCATTTATTTCAACAGAGCCCAAATTGAGTTCGATGCTGCCTGAATAAAATATATGTCCCTGTTTTTCCCAGCCGCAATTCAATTTCAATGCAGTACGCCGCGGCGAAAGAGTGAACTTTTTCATGCCGGGATTGTACATGGCAAGCAGATATTGAGTATAGGCAACATCTGCATAATCATTGCTGGTTTCGACTTCGACATCAAATTCTCCGCCAAGATATGCACATTGAACGAAACGGCACGGCTTTTCAAATTCGATACGGTTTGAGCCTTCGACTGCATTGACAGTGAATTTTCTGTATTTATCATGGAAAATGAAGCAGTCTGCAGCATCGGCAAGTTCCAGTCCGTTAAAAAATACTTTTCCTGTATTTTCCGCCGGGACAGAAAGTGTGAGTGTCATTGCATTGATGCAGGTAAAATCAATTTCCTTTTCAAAAGGAATAAGATTTTCATGTTCCCATTTTACCGGATATTCTCCGTCAAAAGTTTGCTGTATCTGATATTCTGCAGGTTCTCTGAAGTTTTCAAAAGGACCGCCGAAAACAGCGATTTCACCGGGATTGAATTCGACATTATAAGATTTATCGTTGAACAAAAGCGTACCGGAAACGGTTTCCGGATTCCAGACATTTGCGGCAATCAGATATTCTTCGCCGTTCAATCTGCGACGCATATAGGCAAGATCGCCGCCGGAGAAAGTGACTTGCGGAGCCGGAAGTTCCGGAATTTCTTTTACCGGATCAATAATGTTTTTTATCGGACCGCTGTAATTACGCGGCACGATGATATATCCATCCGCACGGCGGTTCAGTTTGTCGCAGAGATGAAAAAACGGCGTGCTTGATATATCCTGCCATACTTCCGGAGTCGGATCGATAACGGCATATTCTGCTATGTATTCGCCCTCTGCAGCTGCCATGCAGTTGAACGCGAGAGCGTCATTGAATTCTCTGACACCTTCTTCCAGAGTTGTCCAGTTGAAAACCGGCGGAGCAAAATATTTGATTGAATCGCAGAATCTGTGATGTACTGCATGGGGAACAATAAAATTTATTCCCTGAATTATCTGCCATGCGGCAATGCGGTTCAAATCATTAAAAGTCATGTGGTGATTGGTTGCGGCAAACATTTCACACATGATACGTTTTTTGTTATTGAGTACAGCGGCACTCTGGGCGTATTTTGCTCTGACGTCCCATAATGATTCGTCACGGTGCGGATGATAGAGAAATTCATCATCTCCGGCAAAAGTGACTTTCTGTGTGTAATAACGTTTATCATAGTGCGTTCCGCTGTCAAGGACGAAAATTTCATGGTCCGTACCCGGTGCATCGGAGTTGGCGAGAAGAGTAAGCGGATCGCCCTCGGTAAATGCGGAACTGCGTTTGCAGTATTCATAATTCATCGGCCCTGAATCTGAAGTGTGGAATGTGTAAAGCACTCCGTGAGACTTGCACCATGCGTGATTATTGGCGAACCACTGCTGATAAAGGTCGCCGCAAAGCTGCCAGTAATCGTGCATTATTTGTTTATCGGTTCCATTGAAAAGTTCTTTCAATTTTTCTTCGATGGCATAATTGAATTTCTTTTTGAAAAGAGCGGGGAAATTTTTGCTCCATGGATAATAACGTTCGGGACAGTCTTTGATGACATGAGCATTATAGCGGCGGTTGTCTGCATCGGAGAAAAAGCCGGTTATTCCGTCACCGAAATATTTGGCAAAACGTTTATAGTATTCTTCATAGACAAATTTTATGAAAAGTTCGGAACTTTTTTCTTCTTCAAAGGCAGGAAAACCCCATGCAACTTCAACAATATCAAGTTTGCCGTCTTCATTCGGAATCAGGCGGAGCTGTTTCAAAGTCGGATCGACTGCTTCAATGCGTCCTGCGGCATCACCGGGAGGAAAATTGAAACCGTCATTGATCCAGAGTTCAAGTCCGAGTTTGCGGCAGGCTTGAATAAAACGTCCGGTGATTTCAAACCATGTTTCAGATAAATATCCCTCTGCATCAAAGCCGACTGGAGGTTTATTGAAAAGCACGATTCCGCCGTAACCGTTATCTTTCATTTTCTGCATAGCTTCAAAAACTGCTTCATCGGTGTAATCTTCCGACGCCGTTGTGGTGAGAAAATAAAACGGAATAGGGCGGTAACTGTCAATTTGCTTTTGATAATTCATTTTTTGCTCCATGTTATATTATTTTTCAGTTAAATATTGATTGCTGAATAAATATGCTGTGTACTAAACATTGACTGTTTTTTTTATTGCAAGGGGAGGGGAATTTATCGAATTTCTTTCAATAATAATAGGTTCTGTGATTCGTTTCATTTCAATATTATCCGTATTTCCGAGATTGAAAAAAAGCAGTTTAAAGGCTTCGTTCATCATGCTTTTGATATTCATATCCACAGAAGTCACCGGAGGATTGGAGAAACGGCTTAAATTGGTATTTCCGACCGAAGCGATGGAAATATCTTCCGGGATTTCCAATCCTGCTTCCCGTAATGCAGCGGAAACACCGAACATTATTTCATCTGTCATGCAGAGAGCTGCCGTGAAGTCAAAATAGGGAATATTTTCTTTTGTGTAACTGTAGGCGGCAGAAATCTGATCATGCATTTGAGCATCGGTAGTGATGTAATGAAATCGGATAGGATCATAATAAACACCTGATTTTTCCTGCCATGCCATAAGCTGCTGCCTGCCGACGAGATTGGCAGAAGATTTTCCGCTTGAGGTGAAAAAAGCGATTTTTGTATGTCCTGCAGAATGCATTAAGTCCATCAGACTGTTAATACTTTCATAGTCATTGCTTATGACCGCCGGAATGGAGTTATTTTCAGGTAAAGCCCCGACAGCGACAAAAAGCGACGGCATACTTGCTGCATCTTCAGGAAAATCTTTGTAAAAAGGATATGAACCGCAGAAAATCGTCGGCTGACTGTATTGAATTGCAGTCCGTACGATTTCCCGGATATTTGAATCTGAAGAGAAGATAAGACGGTATTCTTTGCCGTGATTTTCACTTGCAAGTTTTCCGTATTTTTCAAAAAGATGCATAACAGCGGCAGTGCAGTGAGTATCGATTACCAGATTTACGGCATGATCCTGCCAGTCTGCGGTAAAAGTTCTGTTCAAATATGTTCCGGAACCGACCTTTTTGACGACAAAATCAGCCGCTATCAAATCCCGGAACGCCCGTCTGACAGTCAGAACATTAACATTCAGTTCCAGAGCAAAATCTCTTTCTGACGGCAGTTTATCACCGATCTGATATTTTCTGTCATCGATGATTTTTACTAATTGTTCATAAACCTGCTGATGTTTAGGCTTTTCAGACAAATGTTCCATAAAGTTCCTTTACTTCAAAAGTGTTATATATATCACTTTCTTTATACTATATAGTATAAATTTAAAAAAGTCAAATTATATTTGCAAAAAAGTTATTTTTTTGTGACACAGCAAATCCTTTCAAATATAGAAAAATTCACATTTTTTATGCTAATCATTTCTGCAGTCTTTACAAGCCAGATATGCCAATTCAAGTAATTAGATAAGTGTTTAGTTTATTATCTTTGAACATTATAATATAGCATTTTATATAAGACATCTAATGTCGCACTTGAATAATAAGAAGTATTTTTAGGCTCTGTACTAAACATTGCCTGATAATAAAAAAAATTGAGGGGGTTCGGGGGTATAGTGAGTTGCGACAGCAACGAACGGCATACCCCTGATGTGGCTAATCCGGCGGAAGATTTGATTGCTCATTCCCTAAAAAAAGGGGAGGAGCAATCGAACATTC
>JAFVUZ010000132.1 GCA_017502435.1 Lentisphaeria bacterium | reverse complement strand
ATTGAAATCCTGAAAAAGCTGATTGCAGAACAGGTTTCGGTCTATCGTCGTACCAACGTTGTCAAATCTGAGCTTTTTTCCGAAAAACTCCAGCGGGCAATGAACGCTTATCTCAACGGTATGTTGACCAATGAGGAAGTGATCGAAGAACTGAAAAAGATGGCAGCCGAAATCGCCGCAGCAGTTGACAGCAGTAATCAGCTGGGCTTATCCGTCGAAGAGATCGCGTTTTATGATGCCTTGACCAAACCGCAGGCAGTAAAGGATTTTTATGACAACGATCAGCTGGTGGCGATCACCAAAGAACTGACTGAAATGCTCCGGAGCAACCGTACCGTTGACTGGCAGAAAAAAGAAACAGCGAGAGCAAAAATGCGTTCAATGGTAAAACGCCTGCTGAAAAAATACAAATATCCGCCTGAAGGTCAGGAAGAAGCTCTGGAAACTGTAATCAGCCAGTGCGAAATGTGGACGGATAACAGTATTTAAGGTAGAATGATGAAAATTAAAGATTATATTTATGCCTTCAGTCATCTCCGGAAAGGGGTGACTAAATTTGGACCGGCTCCGCATAAACTGATTTTGCTTTTGGCGGTGATTCGGGAAATTGAGGCTGGGCGTGTCGTTCAGAACCGGATTGCAGTCACTGATACATTGATTGAGTCATTTATGACGGTGTGGAACGAAAATGTTCATTCAGGACATACTGCCACTTTTGCTTTGCCGTTTTTTCATTTGCAGAGCGAAGGTTTCTGGCAGCTTCACGCCTATCCGCAACATCAGGAGTGGCTGAAAGCACAAGATTCTGTTGCCTCTGTCAGTCGTTTGCGGGAAACGGTTCAATATGCTTTACTTTCTGCTGATTTGTTTGAGTTGTTGGTCAACCCGGTTCATCGTGAAGTTTTGAAACAAACGCTCCTTGATGATCTTCAGCGTGACGGTTATGGACCGATCCGCAAGCCGTGTCCGTTCTGCGAACTTCCTGCCGATCGGGAAATCATTGCAGAAAACAAAACCGCATTGGCGTTTTATGACGGATTTCCGGTGACTCCGGGGCATACACTGATTATCCCTAAGCGGCACGTCGCAAGTTACTTTGATTTGCAGCAAGAGGAACTTGGACACATTCAGGAATTAAGTTTTGCCTGCCGCAACATCCTGAAAGAAAAATACAATCCGCAAGGATTCAATCTCGGCGTAAACATCGGTGAAGCCGCCGGACAATCGATCTTCCACTGCCACGTTCATCTGATTCCCCGCTACACCGGCGATGTAGCCAATCCACGTGGTGGTGTCCGTGGCGTGATTCCGGAAAGGCAAAATTATTGAGGCAAGACAATTAACCGTACAACTGAAAAATATTCTGTAAACTCGGAATTGTATCAGATTTTTGAGGAATTTTAACCATTGATTACGAGGAACATAAAATGTCAAAATTGAGCATTGAACAGAAAAATGTCGGAGACCTTTTTACCGATAAGAAAAATGATTTTTTGATTCCGGACTACCAGCGTCCATATGCCTGGGGAGAAAAAGAGTGTCAAACTTTATGGGATGATATTTTTACATTTGCATTTCCCGAAAATGACTGTGATAAGTTCGATAGCAATAATGATGAATATTTCTTGGGGCCCATTGTTACATTCAAGAATGAACAGAATCAAAAAGAAATAATTGATGGTCAGCAGCGTTTGACGACGCTGTTGCTGCTGCTGCGTGCGTTTTATGAACGATATGGAAATATGAAAAACGAACGGGCAATAAAAACCGGAGAAAAAATCGCGGCTTGTATCTGGAAAACAAATGAATTTGGCGATCCGGACAAAACGGCGTTGAAAATCACTTCTGAAGTTGCGACAGATAATGAAAAAGAAGAGTTTTTGACTATTTTGAAAACAGGTGATGCGAAAGATAAAAAAAGCAGATATGCCGCAAACTATCGCTTTTTCCAAGAAAAAATCAAAGACTTTTTAGATAATTATCCTGACTTTTTCTCTTATTTGCCAATAAGAATACTTCAAAACTGCACCCTTTTGCCAATAGAAGCCGGTTCTCAAGATACAGCCTTGAGAATATTCTCTACCCTTAATGATCGTGGTAAGCCGTTATCAGATGCAGATATCTTCAAAGCTCAATTCTATAAATTCTATTCCAAATTGGGCAAAAAAGATTTGTTCATAGAGAAATGGAAAAAACTGGAAACGAAGTGTAATGAAATTTTCCATCCCATTCAGGGGACGCCGATGGATGAAATCTTCACCCGTTATATGTATTTTGAACGGGCTAAAAAAGGCCTGAAGTCGTCAACGACAGAAGCATTGCGGAAATTCTACGAACGAGATTCCTATGCCATACTCACTTCTGAAGAAACTTTGGAAAACATTATTGATCTGACAGATTTCTGGGAAGATGTTGAAAATCAGGACAAAGATCGTTTTTCAGAAAAAACTTTGAAAAATTTGTTTGTTTTGAATTATGCTCCCAATGGGATGTGGACTTATATCGTATCTGTCTATTATATGGCACATAGGGATTCTGAAGGTTTATTGGAAGAAGAAAAGTTCAATGCGTTTCTTGAAAAAATTATTGCATTCATTTGGGCGTATGCAGTATTGCATCCCGGCGTAAACGCTTTGCGAACTCCAATTTTTGCAGCAATGGTGTCTATTGTAGAGCAGCAAGATGTTGACTTTATGGAATTCCGGTTTGATGAAAAACAAGCCGACAACGCCTTCCGCAATTTCACATTCAGCAATAACCGTACAATTACCAAATCAATGTTGACCTGGTGGGCATATGCTCAAGCTCCCCAAGAACTTCTTTCTCTTGAAACTGTTCTGGAAATTGAACATATTTTTGCCCGTAATCGCCAAGAACATGAACGCTCACTGAAAACTCCGAAGAATCTGGAAGTGTTGGGCAATAAAGCATTGTTGGAAAAAAGAATTAACATCAGAGCCTCCGATTATCGCTTTTGTGATAAGGTAAAGTATTACAAAGGCTATAAAAATAAACGCGATCAATTAAAGGAAGGTACAAAAATTGCAGAGCTTATAGAACT
>JAFVUZ010000131.1 GCA_017502435.1 Lentisphaeria bacterium | reverse complement strand
GTATAGTGAGTTGCGACAGCAACGAACGGCATACCCCTGATGTGGCTAATCCGGCGAAAGATTTGTTTCGTCATTCCGCAAAAAAGCGGGAGGACGAAACGAACATTTCGCCGAAAAAACAGCCTGACGCTCCCAGCCGCTGACACTCTCGCACCAGCGTCTCATCGCTCCGGGTCGTACCCGGCGCCGGGGATACAAGGGGGCGGCGTAAGCCCCCTTGTAATAAAAAATCAGTCTATGTTTAGTACACAGCCAAAGTTTTTTGAGTGCATAACAACTTTGCAGAACCATCAAATCCAGACCGAAGATGCAGTTACAGTTACACTTGAATTTGTATTGGAATTAAAACCTGTTGTTTTCCATAAGAATTCATCATATTTATCTATCCAGACGACACCGCCGCGGTTATCTACCTTAATATTAACTCCCAACTGCTGCTGTGCATCATATGCTGGAATATATACAGTACCTGACTCATAGTTGAATTCATGCCTGTAGCCGCCTGAAACTTTTGACACAGTTGAATTGAGAGAACCGTCTTTGAGTGAGAAAACAAAACCTTCCTGCAAAAGGACAGTATCAATCAACGCCCCTGCTCCGTAAGAATCCACCCGGAGCCGGTTATTTTTCACCTTTAATATATAAAGCAGAATGTATTGCGGTTCATCCAGATGCCGCAACTGCGGATTGTCCCTGTCATCAGCATCATTAAATACGAGTTCATGCCATATAATGCTTCTGCCGGGGTCATCAACATTCAATTTGAGGTAAATAAGTTCCTGTGTTGCATAATATGATTTTATACTGTAATCATCTATGCGGTAATATTTGCCATTGACACGGAAAATGCAGTTGCTTATACGGACAGCAAGGCGTGAATTTGTTTCCGGTTCAAAATTAAGTTGAAAAAAACCGGTATGAATATTGCTTTGCGGAGCCGGTTCCGGACAGCAGTGAATAACAATTTCTTCATCTTTCTGTTCCAGATAAACATTATCACCGGCAGAAATATTGCAGCAGTATGGCATAGAGTCCTCCTTTTGTTAATGGTTGTTTATCAAAAGTCTCCATGTCAACCTTTCAAGCTGCCATATATTCAAGTGCTGCCATTTTTCATCCCGAATCAATCCCCCTTCCCATGATTCGTTGCCGTGATAAGTTATATAATCCGATTCACCATTTTTCATCCCGAATCAATCCCCCTTCCCATGATTCAGACAAATCAACTCATTCACCAAATCAACTTGTCCACTCCCCATAACAAAAACAAAACACAACAACTTTCAGAGTATGGTTGTTAAGTTAATACTAAATAAATTACAAAGAAATACAATATTTAAGTATAAACTTAACCATCATACTCTGGCTTGCAGACAAAAAATACAATAATGCCAATATCTGATAAACTCTTTTCTTAAAAAATCTCATTTGAACCGACCTTCCCGACCTTCCCAACCTTCCCAACCTTCCCAACCTTCCCAACCTTCCCCGACCTGCCCAACCTGCCCAACCTGCCCAACCTGCCCAACCTGCCCAACCTGCCCAACCTGCCCAACCTGCCCAACCTGCCCGACCTGCCCAAACTTCCCCCCAAAAAACAAGGCTCTGTACTAAACATTGACTGATAATAAAAAAAATTGAAGGGGGTTCGGGGGGTATAGTGAGTTGCGACAGCAACGAACGGCATACCCC
>JAFVUZ010000130.1 GCA_017502435.1 Lentisphaeria bacterium | reverse complement strand
GCTTAAATTGTTCTGTTTATAAGTAAACATCTTTCTTTTGCTTACTTTTCTTTCACTTGGAAAGAAAAACATTCGAGATATTTGCTTGAGGTGTTCTGTTTATAAGTAAACAGCTTTCTTTTGCTTACTTTTCTTCACTTGGAAAGAAAAAACATTCGAGCTGTTTGCTTAAGTTGTTCTGTTTATAAGTAAACAGCTTTCTTTTGCTTACTTTTCTTTCACTTGGAAAGAAAAGTAAGTCAGCACATTCCGCCGGCATGGGATGCGACGTATGCGGAGATTTCGGAACCGATACGCATTGCTTCGTCGGGTGATTTGCCGTTGAGAATGGCGCAGCACCAGCCGGCGAGGAAGGAGTCGCCGCAGCCGACGGTATCGACGACATTGCAGGGGCCGACGGGGTATGAGGTGAAATTTTCGCCGTCAAAGAACATACTGCCATTTGCACCGAGGGTGAGAATGATTGATTTCAGGCAGAATTTTTCTTTAAGGGCACGCAGGATGTCTTTGGTATCGCCTGGAATGCCGAACATTTGTGCAGCGATAACGAGTTCTTCGTCATTGATTTTGAGGATGTCTGCGAAATTCAGAGAGGTACGGAGGATATTTTCGTTGTAAAAACTCTGACGGAGGTTGATGTCGAAGATTTTGAGACAGTTGGATGGGACTTTTTCAAGGAGGGATTGAATGCTGAGTCGGGAACGTTCATCACGTTGAGAGAGGGAACCGAAAATAAGGGCTGAAACTTCGGGAAGAATCGCTGCGAGTTTATCGGGAAGAGTAATGGCATCCCATGCGGAGGGGTATTTAATATCGTATGTCGGTATTCCGTTGGAGACAGTGACATCGACAACACCGGTTTCGAGGTTATTTTTTGAGATGAAATCAGTTGTAATGTTGCGGGAGTTGAGGAAAGCGAGCAATTCATCACCGAGAGCATCGCTGCCGACGGCACTGACCAGAATTCCGTTGATTCCGAGTTTGTTGAGGTGGTAAATTACATTGGCGGGAGCACCGCCGCATTGTTTGCCGCCGGGGAGCATATCCCAGAGGACTTCGCCGATACCGAGTACATAAATATTTTTATTCATATTGAAAAATCCTTGTTGTGGATATAAATAAAAAGACGTTCCTGAAATGGAACGTCTTTTCGGGTGAATCTCCCGGATTAGAGAGAGATTGCGTTGCAGGGGCATTCGCCGACGCAAGCACCGCATTCGATGCATTCATCGCTGATAACGGCAACGCCGTTTTCCATGGTGATAGCATTGACGGGGCAGGCACCGACGCAGGTTTCGCAGCCGCCGCAAGCAGCAGTATCAACTTTTGCAGCCATTTTGACTCTCCTGTTAAAAATTTTTAAAAATTGTTCATGATTCTGTAAAGAATCTTCTATACTATAACATTGATTTTGAAAAAAGCAAATGATTTTTCAAAATAACTTTCATATCATTTATTGAAGCGGCGGATTGAGCGGAGAAACATCTTTATTTACTTTGAGATTTTTAATGATTTCAACTATTGGGAGATATTCAGAGAAGTTGAATAAGTTGTAATTTGATTTTCCGCTTTGCAGATAACCGTCCGGAGTCATGGTGCCGACACTGCCGAAATGATACTGCCTGAAGGGAACAGACTTGTCAATGAGGGCAGTATTAAAATTGAGAACGGCATAAGAGTTTCCTTCACAGTTGAGGAGGAAACCGAAAATTTCAGGATTTGCAGTGACAAGCAGTTTTTTCTGTTGTTTGGAGTTGAGCAAATCAGCAAGAGGAGCGTTGCTGTTGTAAATAAAAACTCTGTTTTGAGCGAAATAAACGGTGAACGCATTGCCGAATCTGCCCGGCTGCATGGGCATTTGCAGCGAGGTGGATTTATCGTTGTAAACTTTCATCAAAGGAGCCATACGCTGTTTTGCAAGTTTTTTCAGGATTGCATTTTTGTCGGGCATATAAGCAAGAAAATGGAAGTTTTCAGTACCTTTGTCTTTGTAAATTGCAAAGAAATATTCTCCGGAAATATTTTTCATGAAATCGTTCAGATTGACACCGAGATTCAATTCAAACGAGGCGGAAACATTTTTCAGCATATCAGAATTTGCCGTCGAACGTTCAATATTGCTGTAAACATTGAGCATATTCAGATTGAATCCGGTGGCGAAAATGGTATTGTCGGGCAGATTTTTTGCCGCCGTAAATCTGATGTTTCCATTGCGGGCGGCGGCAAAGATTGAACCTGAACTTTTGGGATCGACAGCAATAAATGACTTGTTCTGATAGAACGGAGATATTTTTAAGGGGGGAATAACAGGATTCAAATCTTTAACACTGACTCCGACTCCCTGCAAAGCATTAAGTTCCAGATGTTTGCAAATTTGTTTAAAGAAATTCATTCCGGGTTGGAGTGAATCTGCTGTACTGTTTCGTGCCCCGATGAGCAGAAAATTTTCAAATTGCTGTTCCAAGTTTTCTGTGTTGTGAAACTGGAAAAGTATTCCGCCTTTATCCAGATATTTTGTTGTGCGGTTGAAAATTTCTGTTTGAGTGTCAGCATAAAGCACCGCTGCACTCAAAACGGCAAATGCAGAGAGAAGAAATTTTTTCATGTTGTTTTATCCCAGAGTTTTCTGCCAGAAGGCGATTTGTTTTTTGACTTCATTGAAACCGGTACCGCCGGTGACTTCACGTTTGCCGACGCTGGATTTTGCATCAAAAAGAGTCAGGAAATCTGCATTTGCTTCTGGAATGGTTATCTGCATTTCCTCAAGAGTGCATTCGTTGAGCTGTTTGTTGTTGTCTTTGCAGTATTTGACAAAAGCACCGACTCTGTGATGCGCTGTACGGAAGGGAACTCCGAGTTTGACCAGTTCTTCGGCAACGTCAGTAGCCATAAGCGCGGGATCGGAGGCGGCTTTGGCCATATTTTCTTTTTTGAGTTCCATACTTGCAAGCATGGGAGGATAAACACGCAAAATCTTTTTGGCAGTATCAAGTGCATCAAAAATCTGTTCCTTGTCTTCCTGCAAGTCACGGTTGTAAGTTAAAGGCAGCCCTTTGCACATGGTTAGCATTGCCATCAAGTCGCCGTAAATGCGGGCGGTTTTGCCTCTGGTAAGTTCAGCAACGTCGGGATTTTTCTTCTGCGGCATCAGACTTGAACCGGTGCAGAAAGCATCTCCGAGTTCAACGAAATCAAATTCCTGTGAACACCACAGAATAAGGTCTTCACTCAAACGTGAAGTGTGCATGGCGAAAATAGCCAATGCACTCAAAAGTTCGATTGCAAAATCACGGTCGGCAACCGCATCCATACTGTTGCGGCTTACTCTGGCGAAATTCAGAAGTTCGCAGACTTTTTCACGCTGAATGGGCAGAGTTGTACCTGCTATTGCTCCGGAACCGAGGACGAGCACATTGATACGTTTGGCACAATCTGCCAGACGTTCGGCATCACGGTCGAGCATTTCCACATAAGCCAGCAGGTGATGGGCGAAAAGTACCGGCTGAGCGTGCTGCAGATGAGTGAACCCGGGCATGATGGCTTCGGGATTTTCTGCGGCTTTGGCGACCAGAGACTTTTGAAATTCACGGATCATTTCGATTAAAAGAGCGATTTCGTCACGCAGATACAGACGGATGTCAAGGGCGACCTGATCGTTACGGCTTCTTGCGGAATGAACACGGGCCCCTTCGTCGCCGAGTTTGGCGATGAGGGCACTTTCGATATTCATGTGAATATCTTCGAGCTCCATTTTGAATTCAAAGTCACCTTTTTCGATACGGTTGAGGATATTGTCAAGTTCGGTGCAGATCATTTCTGCAGTCTTGACCGGAATGATGCCTGCACATCCGAGCATGGCGGCATGAGCTTTGCTGCCCTGAATGTCATATTTGTACAAGCGTTTGTCAAAAGAGATAGACTCTGAGTAGTCTGCCACATCTTTGGAAGTATTTTCACTGAATCTTCCGCCCCACATTGCCATAATTGATTTCTCCTTGTTTTTAAAGTTATGTTTGTGATGCTATATAAAAGTACTCCTTTTTTCGCGAATTTCAATTTTTTTTAGAAAAAATACGGTTTTTTATTTGTAAAATGCGAAAATGGAGTTATTTTTTGTCTCTTGCAAGGTAAAAACTTTTTTTGTCGGGCCGTTGTTTCTTTTCAAGGCTTCTCTTGAAGCGGCGGCTTTCACCTGCGGGATTTTCCCGGATGTATGAATTTTGCACCACGAAAGGAACTGTGGAAATGCGAATCAATGTGCTGGACTATTACAGCAAAGAGGAGTGGGATCTGCTCCGAAAAGAAGCTGATAAACATGACACTCCGTGTCTCGTTGTAAATCTGAATATTATCAAACGTAAATATGAAGAACTTAAGACTTATTTTCCTTTTGCCAATATTTATTTTGCAGTAAAGGCAAATCCGCATGATGAGGTTTTGAGTCTGCTTCGTGATCTTGGGGCCTGTTTTGATATTGCATCGAGATATGAGCTTGATAAAGTGCTTGCTCTCGGTATAACTCCTGACCGTTTGAGTTACGGCAATACTATCAAAAAAGCAAAAGACATCAAATATTTTTATGAAAAAGGTGTCCGTCTGTTCGCTACTGACAGTGAAACTGACATCAAAAATCTTGCAAAATTTGCTCCGGGTTCAAAAGTTTTCTTCCGTATCCTTACCGAGGGCGGCGAAACTGCAGAATGGCCGCTTTCCCGCAAATTCGGCTGCCATCCCGATATGGCGATCGACCTTATCATGCAGGCAAGCGAACTCAATCTTGAACCTTACGGAATCTCTTTCCATGTCGGTTCACAGCAGCGTGACATCGGTGCATGGGACTCTGCCATTGCCAAAGTCCGTTACATTTTCGACTATCTGAAAACTCAGGATATTCAGCTCAAAATGATCAATATGGGCGGCGGCTTCCCTGCCAACTATATTTCCAAAATCAATCCGCTTGAACTCTATGCCGAGGAAATTACACGTTACCTTAACGAAGACTTTGAAGAAGGTCTGCCGGAAATTATTCTTGAACCCGGCCGCAGTCTGGTTGCTGAATCAGGAATCCTTGCTTCTGAAGTTATTCTGGTTTCCGAAAAATCTTCCGTCGGTCTTGATAAATGGGTTTATATTGATGCAGGTAAATTCAACGGTCTTGCTGAAACATGGGAAGAAAGTATCAAATATCCCCTTTATTGCGAAGGCAGAGGCGAATTGACTGATAACTTTATCATTGCAGGCCCCACCTGCGACAGTCAGGACGTCATGTACGAACAGTACCGCAATCCGCTTCCCGGTTATATCAAACCAGGCGACCGCATTTACTGGCTCACCACCGGTGCATATACTTCAAGTTACGCATCCGTTGAATTTAACGGCTTCCCGCCGATCAAAATGTATATCGTCAAATAATGATATAGCAAGTTCCAGCAAGGGGGCTGTTGCAAAACTGTTTTGTGGGGAAAAGACCTTTTTGAAAACGCTGTGTACTAAACGTAGACTGATTTTTTATTGCAAGGGGGCTTACGCCGCCCCCTTGCGACCCGGGCGGGGGATGTCCATCCCCATTTTATGACGCTGGCGCGTAAATGTCAGCGGCGGGGTGGTGTCAGGCTGTTTTTCGGCGGAATGTTCGATTGCTCCTCCCGCTTTTTTGCGGAATGAGCAATCAAATCTTCCGCCGGATTAGCCACATCAGGGGTATGCCGTTCGTTGCTGTCGCAACTCACTATACCCCCGAACCCCCTCAATTTTTTTCAATTTATCAGTCAATGTTTAGTACAGAGCCAATTTTTACAGTAAAATATATTTTAAATTATTTGTAATAAACAAATTGTAATTGCTTTTATTGGGATAATAAAAGCAATTACGGTAAAAGTGTTTGGAAAAAGGGGGGCGGGGAAAAGAACCTTTATACATAAAGGTTTTTTCCCCGCAAAACGTTTTTTAAAAACTTTGCTTTTCAGTTCAGAGCCAGATCGTAGTTGAAGGTTGTTTCTTCGGGATTTTTCCAGTTTGCGTTGGTGATGTCGTAGAAATCGGCAGTACCTGCGATTCTGGGGATGGAGATGACTTTTACGGGATAGATTCTGGTCAGCTGGCTGCGTTTGTCGTAACGGACGGAAAATTCGTTGGTGCGGGCATCTTTTATGTTGCCTTCGACAGGGATCGCTGCCCGGGTGACAAGCAATGGCAGGCGGCCGAGGCGGTAAACTTCCATTGGCAGAACAGCGTGATCGCGGAGATTTTCAAGAGCAGTTTTATCGAGTTCGGCGTGAGCGAGGAAGCCGGAGACTCCGAGTTTCTGCAACTCCATGACAGCCATTGAGTTGGCGATGGGGACGGGATCGGAAACGATAATTTCTATATCCTTAAAATCCTGCAGGAGCGGCAGTTCAAAAAGTGACTGCACGCGGAATGAACGGATTCCGTTCTGATATGCTGTTTTGATTGCTTTTTTCAGTCCGTCAAGTCTGCCTTCCGGAGTAAATTCCGGCAGGATCGCCTGATAAGTTGTTTTGTTGACATCGAAAACGCTGGTGGCGGTTCTGGCTTTGGGTTTGCCGGGGAGAACGCCGTTCGGCTTGACTGCGACAGTTTCAGGGATGTTTTCATCCGCAAAAGCATAAGGCTGTATTCGGTGATAATCGAGGGCGAATTTTCCCAGTCCTTCTGCTCCCGGTTTGAAGAGAGATTCAATGGAAAGAGAACCTTTTATTTCCGCCCATACTGCACGGCGGAGTTCCTTCAGAACTGAGCCGGGAACAAAAAGTCCCTCTTCAAGTTTGACAGTGCATTTGCCGAGAGCAAAATCGGCGGAGTCAGCAGCAGCAAATTCAGCTGTAAGTTTTTCAGCAGTAAGCGGTTGCTTTTGGGCCTTTGAGAGTTCGACTGCTTCTTCATAACTGCAGTTCACTGCACTGTTGGTCACACGGCAGCTGAAATGTGAAGCGTCAAGTTCGATTGCCAGATCGACACGTTTTTTCTGCAGCGGGAGTTTTTCAAATCTTGCGGAGTAGTCGGGAAAACTTTCACCGATTTTGTAAAGCACTCCGCGGGGCGGTACTTCGCGGTCAAAACAGATGAAAACTTCATCATTGGGCATGGCTTTGCGGACGGATTCGCCGTTGACGAACATTTTAGTTAAAGTCAGGGCAGGGCCGTCATCACCTGACTGCGGCTGGATGCGGATACGGTCGCCGAGGTGGATTTTTTTACGTATGACGGCGGAAAATCCGTTTTCTGCGATTTGAGAAACGCTGCCGATCAGCATACCTGCGGAGCCGATATTGTCGTGGATAATGAGATTTTTCATGCTGTCTTCAGAGAAAAATCCTTTTGACCACTTGCGGCCGCAACTCTTTGATAATAAAACTCTTGCCTCTCCGAGAATTTCAGGAGACGGCTTTGATTCGGGAGCATTAAGCACCATTCTGTAGGCTTTGACTGTATTGTAAACATAATCCGGCTGACGGAGACGTCCCTCTATTTTCAAAGATTCGACACCGATTTCACGCAGTTTGCCAACGAGTTCCAGTGTTTCCAGATCCTGCGGCGAAAAGAAAAATCCGTTTCCATGATTTGAATAATAGCGGCGGCGGCACGGCTGTTTGCAGAAACCTCTGTTGCCGCTGTAACCTCCTAAGTATGAAGAAAATAAACATTGTCCGGAAAGTGAACAGCACAATGCTCCGTGAATAAATACCTCCAATTCAATATCAGGATTTTTTTCACGTACGATCTGCAGTTCCTCCATCGTCATCTGACGTTCCAGAATGACTCGTTCCGCACCGAAACTGCGGGCAAAAGCAACACCTGCAGAGTTGTGGAAGCCCATTTGGGTTGAGGCATGTATCGTAAGTTCCGGAAAATATTCCCGTATCATGCGGGCCGCACCCAGATCCTGCACGATGAGTGCATCTGGTTCCAGAGAAGCCAGAAGTGCCAGATGTTCAGCGACTTCCGGCAATTCATTCTCCTTGAGAATGGTATTGAAAGTAACATAAACTTTGCGTTTTATTGAGTGGGCGTAAGCGATAATTTTGCCCATTGTTTCAGGTGTGAAATTTTCACTGCGTTCACGGGCATTGAATTTGCCGAGTCCGCAGTAGATTGCATCTGCACCTGCATCAAATGCGGCAATGGCACACAAAGCGTTTCCTGCAGGAGCGAGGAGTTCCGGAACTGGATTGTTTTTCTTCATGTTTCACCTCAAATCAATGTCCGCATGATTCGGGACGGTCGATAGTTTTCCATGCGTGATGGCGGACGTGTTTGCCCTGATCGAGCCAGCGGACCTCAAAGTCGCTTTTGATGTCTTTTATATCGTCGAGGAGGCTGTCGTCAAGTTCAAAAAGTCCTGAGCGGCTGACAATATCGGTCACGGAATCAAAATAGGGGTCATCATCACTGGAAAAGTGAAAAGTTCCGCCCTTTTTGAGAACACGGTGGATTTGCGAGAGGAAATCGCTGGTGACGAGGCGGTGACCTTTGTGGCGGTCTTTGGGCCACGGGTCGGGACATAGAATGTGGAGTCTGTCAAGTCCTTCATCAGGAAGCATATACGCGACCAGATGTCTTGCTTCGACCCGCAATAAATGCATATTGTTTATGCCGAGCCGCTGATTTTTGCGGACAAGTTTGCGTAATCTGCCGATCATTACGTCGGCGGCAAAGATTTTTGCATCGGGATAGCGTTTGGCAAGTCCGGCGGTAAATGAACCGGAGCCGCATCCGAGGTCGAGTTCGCAGTGCTTACTGTTATTTTTCACCCCGTCAATATGGGTGTATGACTGGGTCAGAATGTCAATAAAATCGTCTTCAGGTTGTTTTTTCATAAATAAAAGTGTTTTTCCATTTTAAAAATTTGAAAATTGTGTTATATTATAATTTATTGCCGTATTTGTGTAATTTCAAAGGAAAATCGGAAAAAATTATGAATATCTTGTTTGTATGCACCGGAAACAGCTGCCGAAGCCCTATGGCGGAGGCATATTTCAATATGCTTGTTGAGCGTGACGGAAGGACGGATATTCTCGCATCTTCCGCCGGAATACACACTTTTGACGGAGGCAGGGCGTCAATGCAGGCTCAGATCGTGGCAAAATCTTTCGGCGGCGATTTGAGCAGTTTCAGAAGCAGCCGTTTTGAGAAGCTCATGGCAAATGATTATGACTTGATAATTGCCATGACCCGCAGACATCTCCTTGCAGTCAAAGAGATTGCTCCCGGAGCCAATGTCAGATTGCTGCAGGATTTTGCCGGTTTTGAAAATACCGACGTACCCGACCCCTACGGCGAAAATGTTGACGGTTATGCAAGAGTTTTCGGATTTATGAAGGAGGCCCTTGATTCGTTATATCGCAATTTAACAAATTCAAATACCAATTCTTAACAAAAGGAACAAAAAAATGAAAGCTATCGCTGATTTCTGTGGAAGCAAACTCAAAGTCGCTGTCGGTACTGACCACGGCGGTTTCACCCTCAAAGCCGAACTCTCCGAATACTTCAAGGAGAAAAATATCGAATTTGTCGATTTCGGCCCCTATGCATTTGACAAAGAAGACGACTACTCTGATTACGCTTCACAGGTCGGCCGCTCCATCATCACCGGCGACTGCAACTGCGGCGTTCTGATTTGCCGTTCAGGTGTCGGTATGGGTATCAATGCCAACCGTTTCCACGGCGTCCGTGCTGTCGTTGCCGCTGATGCTGCAACTGCTGTCCGCAGCCGTGAACACAATGCAACCAATGTTCTCGTTTTTGCCGGTGACAAACTTGACAAAAACGGCATGATCGAAATTTTTGAAGCCTGGAGCAGCACTCCTTTCACTCAGGAAGAACGTCATGTCCGCCGTCTCAATAAACTCGAAGTCAAATCTTATGACGATATTGCCGCTATCCGCAACGCCGATCCCGTTATCGCCTCTCTGATCGACAAAGAAGCCGCCCGTCAGTTTGACGGTATTGAACTTATCGCTTCTGAAAACTTCACCTCATGTGCCGTCCGTGCCGCACAGGGTTCAGTTCTCACCAACAAATATGCCGAAGGTTATCCCGGCAAACGTTATTACAACGGCTGCGAAGTCGTTGACCAGATCGAATCAATCGCCATTGAACGTGCCTGCAAACTTTTCGGTGCTGAAGCAGCCAACGTTCAGCCCCACGCAGGTTCACAGGCAAATATGGCTGTTTATATGGCTCTGATTGAACCCGGAGATACCATTTTGGCTATGAGCCTTGACCACGGCGGCCACTTGACTCATGGTCATCCGATGAACTTCTCCGGCAGAACTTACAATGTTGTTCCGTATGGTGTTTCTCCCGAAACTGAAACCATTGACTATGATGAAGTTGAACGTCTGGCAGTTGAAAATAATCCCAAACTCATCGTTGCCGGTGCTTCCGCTTATCCGAGAGTCATCGACTTTGCACGTCTGCGTGAAATCGCCGATAAAGTCGGTGCCAAACTTTTCGTTGATATGGCTCACATCGCCGGTCTCGTTGCTGCAGGCGAACATCCCAACCCCGTTCCCTACTGCGACGTTGTTTCAACTACAACTCACAAAACTCTCCGCGGTCCCCGTTCCGGTTTGATCCTCTGCAAAGAAAAATACATCAAGGCTATCAATTCCAAAGTCTTCCCCGGTATGCAGGGCGGACCTCTTGAACACGTTATCGCCGCCAAAGCCATCTGCTTCGGTGAAGCCATGTCCGACGAATTCAAAGCCTATCAGCGTCAGGTCAGACTTAATGCCGCCAAACTCGCTGAAGAACTTGCAAACCGCGGCTTCCGCATCGTTTCCGGCGGTACTGACAACCACCTCATGCTCGTTGACCTGCGTCCCAAAAAAGTCACCGGCAAAGCTCTCGCCAATGCTCTGGACCTTGCCCGTATCACCGTCAACAAGAACATGATTCCCTTTGACCCCGAAAAACCCTTTGTCACCTCTGGTATCCGTATCGGTACTCCCGCCGTTACCACCCGCGGTATGAAGGAAGCTGAAATGGTCAAAATCGCCGAATTCATTGAACGTGCCTGTGCTGTCTGCAATGACGAAGCCGCTCTCCGTGCAATCGGTGAAGAAGTCCGTGCTTTTGCCGCACAGTTCCCGCTTCCCCAGTTTTAAGTAAAAGGGATGAGATTTTGGGTGGGAAGGAAAAAACCTTGTTGAAACAAGTTTGTTTTCCTTCCCCCCAAGCCCCCCATCCTTTTTACAAAAACTTTTATGTAACTTTCGTTTTTACTGCGTAAAATCCGAAAGTAGTATTTTGAAGATAAAAACAAGCGTATAAATCTAAAAGGATTTTATTATGATAGATATTAAGATTATCCGTGATCACTTTGATGATTACAAAAAAACTTGTGAACGCCGCGGCTGTCCCGTCAATTTGGACACCGTTCTTGAACTTGATGTTCAGTGCCGTCAACTCAATCAGGAAATCGATGCTCTCCGTGCTGACCGCAACCGCTTGAGCAAAGAATGTCAGACCAATCCCGCCGCACGTGAAGAAGTCAAAAAACTTAAAGTCACCCTCGGCTCCAAAGAAAACACTTTCAATGAATTGCAGGAAAAACTCTACAAAATGTTGAGTTTTCTCCCCAATACTCTCTCTGCCGATGTTCCGGACGGTCTGGATGATACCGCAAACGTTGAAATCCGCAAAGTCGGCACTATTCCTGAATTTGATTTCCCCATCCGCGACCATCAGCAGCTCGGCGAATTGCTCGACATCATTGACACCCAGCGTGGTGCCAAAGTCGCCCAGACCGGTTTTTATTACTGGAAAGGCAAAGGTGCCCAGATGGCTCAGGCTCTTTTCTTCTGGGTTCAGCAGCAGCTCGTTGCCAGAGGTTTCACTCTGTTTATGACTCCCTGTGTTGCCAAGGAAAGAACTCTTTTCGGTACAGGTTATCTGCCGTTTTTTGCCGACCAGACTTTTAATTTGAAAGATGAAGATCTGGCTCTTATCGGTACAAGCGAACAGACTCTTGTAGGTTATCATGCCGATGATGTGCTTGAAGGTAAAGATCTGCCCTTGTGTTACACTGCTTATACTCCCTGTTTCCGTACTGAAGCCGGAAGCTACGGCAAAGCAAGCAAAGGTATTTTCCGTGTTCACCAGTTCCACAAAGTTGAACAGATCATTTTCTGCAAACCTGAAGATTCTGTTAAATATCATGATTTCTGTCTTGAAAATGAAGAATACATCCTTCAGCAGCTCGGTATTCCCTATCATGTCGTCAATGTCTGTGTCGGCGATATGGGTGCTCCCGGTTACAAAAAATATGACATCGAAGCATGGTTTGCAGGTTTCGGCGGCTATCGTGAAGTCACCAGCAATACCAATCTGACCTCTTTCCAGAGCCGTCGTCTCAATATCCGTTACAAAGACGGCGATACCCGCGACTATGTCCATACCATCAGTGCTACTGCTGTCACTGACCGTGTTCTGGTCGCAATTCTGGAAAACAATCAGCAAGCCGACGGTTCAGTCATCGTTCCTGAAGTTCTCCGTCCTCTTTGCGGATTTGATAAAATTGAACCGGTGAAAAAATGAGTTTCAGTATTTTTGAAGTTATAATGCTGGTCTGTTTCGGGTTCAGCTGGCCTTTTGCCATCTGGAAGACAATAAAGGTCAAGAACCCGACCGGAAAAAGTTACGTTTTTTTGGTTCTGGTGATAATCGGCTATATTGCAGGGTGTCTGCATAAAGTCATTTATCATTATGATATAGTATTTTATCTCTATATGCTTAACGGTATACTGGTGGCAACTGACATGCTCCTCTGTATTTACTACCAGTATTTTTACAATAAAAACAAAGAATTGAACAAATAAAGGAGCTTTTATGTCAATTTTCAAAGCTTACGATATCCGCGGAATTTTCCCTGCGGAGATCAATGCCGCAGTCGCCGAAAAAATCGGCCGTGCCTATATTAAATTCACCGGTGCCAAAAAAGTCGTCATCGGCCGTGATATGCGTCCGCATTCACAGGATGTGTTTGACGGTTTGAGCAAAGGAATCATGATGCAGGGGGCTGATGTCATCGACCTCGGACTCTGTTCTACTCCGATGTCATATTTCGCCAACGGGACTCTCAAAGCCGACGGTTCGATCATGATTACCGCCAGCCACAACCCCGGCGAATGGAACGGCTGCAAACTTTGTATTGCCAATGCAGTGCCCATCAGCGGAGCAACCGGTATCAAAGATATTGAAAAACTGGCAAATTCACTTGATTTTGAAACTGCAGCAGTGCCGGGAAAACTTACCGCATACGATATTGCTCCGGAATACGGCGAATTTCTCAAAAAGCATTTGAAAGTTGATCGTAAACTCAAAGTTGTCTGTGATTTTGCCAATGCAATGGGCAGTTATGAAATTGCTTCCATCCGTGAATATTTCGACATTATTCCGATGTATGAAGAACTTGACGGAACTTTCCCGAATCATGAAGCAAATCCGCTGAAACTTGATACACTTGACGATATTTGTGCCAAAGTCAAGGAAGTCGGTGCTGATTTCGGTGCCGCTTTTGACGGTGATGCCGACCGCTGCGGTTTTGTTGACAATAACGGAAATATTATCCCGATGGATTTGTTTACCGCACTTGTAGCACAGGATATTCTGAGTGAAAACAAGGGGGCAACCATTCTGTATGACCTCCGTTCAAGCAAGGCGGTCAGAGAGTGCATCGAGGAAAACGGCGGCAGAGCATTGATGTCACGTGTCGGTCACGCTTTTATCAAAAATCAGATGCGTGAAAATGATGCTGTTTTTGCAGGCGAACTTTCAGGCCATTACTATTTCAAGGAAAACTTCACTGCTGAATCACAGGGTTTGGCTTTTATTATGCTTGCCAATCTTATCTGCAAGAGCGGAAAAAAAGTTTCAGAACTTGTCAAGCCCCTGCAGAAATATTTTTCAAGCGGTGAAATCAATTCCAAGGTTGCCGATGTCGCTCCCGTTCTTGCAGAAATCAAGAGCAAATACTCTGATGGCAATACTTATGAACTTGACGGTTTCAGTTCCGAATATCCGACATGGCATTTCAATGTGCGTTCATCCAATACCGAGCCTCTGCTCCGCTTGATCGTTGAAGCCGATACCGAAGCTGAAATGATTGCCAGACGTGATGAACTTCTTGCTATCATCCGCAAGTAATGCAAAATTGAACCGAAGGTATTGTATGAGTCACGTAAAAATTACAAAACTCATGCAGAGGGGGAGCGATTTCCTCGGCGTAAAATATCCTATCCTCTGCGGTGCGATGACATGGATTTCTGAACCTGAACTTGTGAGTGCAGTCTGTAATCACGGCTGTTTCGGCTGTCTTGCCGGAGGCAATGCTCCGACTGATGTGCTTTTGAAATATATTGAAAAGACAAAATCTCTTACTGACAAGCCGTTCGCTGTAAATCTTATTACCATTGCTCCTGCTTACAAAGAGCATCTGGCAATGATAAAAGATATAAAAGTGCCGTTTATTATTTTTGCAGGCAGTTTTCCGAAGGAAAAGGAAATTGAAGCAGCCAAAGAAACCGGAGCAAAAGTCATGTGTTTTGCTTCAACTGTTTCCATTGCAGAACGCATGATACGTTTCGGTGCAGATGCGATTATTCTTGAAGGCAGTGAAGCAGGCGGGCATATCGGTCACGTTTCCAGTGTGATTTTAATGCAGCAGGTGCTGTATAAATTTGCCGATCAGATACCGATGTTTATGGCAGGCGGTATGTCCACCGGCAAAATGATGGCTCATGCCCTTTTGATGGGTGCGACAGGTGTTCAGCTCGGAACACGTTTTGTGATGACAAAAGAGTGCAACTGCCACCCTGCATTCAAAGAGGTTTTCATCCGTGCCAATGCCCGTGATGCGATTGCCACACCCCAGTATGATTCCAAACTTCCTGTGGTTGCAGTGCGTGCATTGCGTAACAAAGGAATGGATAATTTCGGCAAACTTCAGTTGAGACTCCTCAAGGAACTTGAAGCAGGAACCTGTCACCGTCAGGATGCACAGGAAGAGGTTGAAAAATACTGGATGGGTGCGTTACGCCGTGCCGCAGTTGAAGGTGATATAGATTTCGGTTCACTTATGGCGGGGCAGTCTGTCGGTCTGGTTGATTCAGAAATGAGCATACAGCAGCTTGTTGATGAATTGCTCAATGACGGCGAAGCCGCTTTGAATGATATTGCAGCCAAACTTTGCTGATCAGGGAAAAAGGTTGAAGAACAGAACACAAAAGCTGATATTCTTCTTGCTCGCCGCAGCAGTTTTCGTGTTGTGGACGGGGGCGTTGTATCATGCTTCCGGACAGTGGTTCCGACGTGTAGGCAATGATTATTTTGCACCGTATCTGCAGCTCGGCAGTCTGGTAAAAGATGAGTCGAGGAATATTTCTCTCAAGACGATGGATAAAACTGAGCTGATACGGCTTGTAAAAGGTTTGCAGGCTGAAAATCACGTACTGGTTTCCCAGTCTCTGCTGCTGACTGAACTTGAACGGCAGAACCGTGAATTGCGGAAAATGGTCAATCTGCCGTCAATGCCAAAGTGGAAAAGCGTTCCTGCAGAGATAATTTTACGGGATCCTGCTCAGTGGCTTTATTCGTTTACCGTTTCCAGAGGCAGCAGCAGCGGCATCCGCAAAGGCTGTGCTGTTTTTACCATTGATTCCAACGGAACACCATTGCTTCTGGGGCAGGTTTTTGCTGTTTCAAGGCACAGTGCGGGAGTTTTGAGTATTTACAATAAAGACCTGCATCTTGCCGGCAGATTGAATATCAGCCGGGCCACCGGGCTTATAAATTCGACTATACGCAGTGCGGCGGAGCATTATCTGATGATAAATTATCTGCCGCGTGATCTGCAGTATACTTCCGAAGAAGAGGTTTTTACCGGAGGATTTGAGCGTAATGTGCCGCCGGGATTGAAAATCGGTAATCTGGTCGGAGTTGACAAGGAGATGAACCGTTTCAGCAATCAACTTTATGTGAACGGCTGGATCAAGCCAGCGGCGGACTTCAACGATTTGCGTTTTGTTTATATAGCTGTTCCTGATGAAAGTGCGTTGCATTCTGACGAAAGGATGTAAAATGAAGCAGTTTCAGATACCGTCTGATGTTATATTTTACCGTGGTGATATTGTCCGTTATGAATTGGAATGTTCAAGTCCGTCGGCGGGCAGGGCATATTTGCGTACAACATTGAACAACAGTGCCGTGCGTTTTGCTGAAATTGTTGACAATGTTGAAAAAAATATTGTTGTTTCAGGTCATGCATGGTATGATCTGCCGATGGAGCAGATTTCACACTGCCGCTGGGGGATTTCGATTCCGCTTACTGAATGCGGCGTGTTTGAGTCCAAATGTTTTTTTGTGCCTGAAGACGAAAATCAAAATATCCGCTGGGTTGGCGGCGGCAATTCTGTTTTGAAGGTTGAAAGTCCGTCAAGTGCGGCAGGAAATACAATTTATACGGCATTTACCCGTCTGTTTGACTTCAATAAAGTTGAAAAAAATATTTCTTCAAATGAACTTACTCATTGTGAAAATACTCTTGACAGTGTGAATTATTCAGTTATTCCGCCGTCGGGTACATTCCGTCAGCTGGCGTCAAAACTTGATTTTATAATGGGGGAACTCAAATGCCGTATTCTGCAGCTGCTGCCGATACATCCTGCACCGGTTTTGTACGGCAGAATGGGCAGATTCGGCAGTCCGTTTGCTGCGACAGATTATTTTGCGATCGACCCGTCGCTGGCAGACTTTGATGAGAAAGCAACTCCGATGGAGCAGTTCAGAGAACTGCTGGATGCGGTTCATGCCAAAGGAGGCAGACTTTTTCTCGATATTCCGGTGAATCATACCGGGTGGGCATCGAAATTGCAGAATGAACATCCGGATTATTTTGTCCGCCGTGAAGATGGAACTTTTGAAAGTCCCGGTGCCTGGGGGGTGGTTTGGGAGGATTTGTGCAAACTTGATTATGAAAAAGCACCGATTGTACTTTTTATGGCAAAAGTTTTTCTTTTCTGGTGCCGTATCGGTGTTGACGGTTTCCGTTGTGATGCAGGCTATATGCTGCCGGAAAAAGCGTGGGAATATATTGTTGCCAAAGTGCGTTCAGAGTATCAGGATACAGTATTTATGCTTGAGGGGCTCGGCGGACCGCAGGAGACGCAGAATAAATTGTTGAATCCGGTCGGTCTGGACTGGGCGTATTCCGAACTTTTCCAGAATTATTCAAAGGAACAGCTTTTCGGTTATATGCAGTATATGCAGTATATTTCTATGGAAAAGGGCAGACTTGTCAATTTCGTTGAGACCCATGATAACGACAGAATCGGTAGAAAAGGCAGAAAATATGCTCGAATGCGGACTGCATTGACCGCACTTTCAGCACCTGCCGGAGCATTCGGGTTCAGTAACGGCGTGGAGTTTCTGGCAACGGAAAAAATTGATGTTCACGGCAAAACTTCGTTGAATTGGGGTGCAGAGGAGAATATTGCAGATGAAATAAATCTTTTGAATACGCTTTTGAATAATCATCCTGCTTTTGCGGCAAATTCGCAAATGGAGATGATATCGCAAAATGATGACGTTATCGCATTTATCCGCCGCAGTCAGGACGGAAAAACAAAACTGCTCTGTCTGATAAATTTGAAAACGGAATACGGTGCTTTGGCAGTTGTTCCGAAAGATATTTTTGCGGATTGGAATAAAGTCGCTGTACTTGACGGCATTTACCGTAATATCCGTATTGAAAACGGCAATGCTGTAATTGAAATGTCAGAAGCCGAAAGTATTGTTTTCGGAGCAGATGAGGAACTTTTTGAAAATATCCGCAATCTTGCCGCAGAAAAAAATTGTCACAGCAGTATTGTACTGGAACAGCAGATAAAGGCATTTGTTCTGTCAATGTACAGCAGAATAGGGGAAGAACCGTTTGTTCTGCCGGAAGATTTTGATTTTGCATCATTTACAGGTGAGTTTAAAGAATCGCCGCTTGGATGTGCGATTAAAATGAACGGTACTTTTTATCCGGAAGTTTTGACTTATGAACTTGAATCTGACATTGACCGTCTGGTTTTTGCAGGAGTGGAAAAAATTGTCATCATTGAGGGCGTAAATTATTTTCAGGTGACTTTGACGTCAGATAAACATACTTTTGAACGTGTAAGTGCGGTAAAAGTCCGTAACGGTTATGCCGCTGTTATTCGTATTCCTGAATGGAAAAATTCAGAGCCGCGTGAATTTGAACTTGATTTTACAATTTTTGAAAACGGCAGAACTTTTCACCGCATCGGACATCTGCACCAGTCGGGGCAATCTGAAAATCCGGTAATAAACTTGAAACGCAATCGCCGGAATATCACCGGAGATACTGCGGCACTTCACAGTAATCAATGTAATTCAATGAGTTTTGTCCGCGGACGCTGGGGCAGTATTGAGAGTAAATATGATGCAATACTTGCCGGAAATTGCAGTCCTGATGTCCCTGTTGACCGTCGTGTAATGTTTCTGAATCTGCGGGCGTGGGTGGTGGTGAATGATTTTTCACAGGCACTTGACTTCAACGTGCAGAAAAGTTTTACCGGCGGCATAAATAATGTTTCGGAGTGGGAATTTGAAGTTCCGACCGGGCAGGGGGCAGTTGTAAATCTGATTTTCCGTCTGGAACTGGCGGAGAACGGCAATGCAGTCAGAATATTTTTTATCCGCAGAAATATTGATGATCCGGGACATCTTGCACCGGAAATCCCGGTAAAACTTATCTTGCGTCCCGATGTGGATGACCGCATAAATCATAATGTTACCAAAGCGTATCTCGGAGCGGAAAAAACTTTTCCTGATTCAGTCCGTACATTGGAGAAAGGATTTTATTTCGGTCCTGACAGTAATTGTCAGCTGAAAATAAGTGTTGACAGCGGCAAATTTGTGCGGGAGGATGAGTGGCGTTACAATCAATTTCTGGCGGCGGAAAATTATTACGGACTGGAAGATCATACAGATATTTTCAGTCCGGGGTATTTTGAAATGCGGCTTGCCGGCGGCGACTGCCGTTTGATGATTGCCAAAATGCAGATTCCCGGTATGGTCAGTAAAATCGGTGATTTTGTCTGGCATTCAGAGCCGGTTGCAGAAACTGCGAATGTGAATTCGGTTATAAGTTCCGCATTGAACCATTTTGTGGTCAAACGGGATGAATACAAGACTGTGATTGCAGGTTTTCCGTGGTTTCTGGACTGGGGACGTGATACGCTGATTGTGCTTCGCGGATTGATAGATGATGGTTTAAAAGCAGAAGCATTGGCAATTCTCAGGCAGTTTGCCAAATTTGAGAAAAACGGCACTCTGCCAAATATGATACGCGGCAATGATGATTCCAATCGTGACACGACGGATGCTTCGTTGTGGTTTTTTGCTGCATTGCATGACTTTGCGGATAAGTATGGCTGTGATATTCTGCAAATAGATAACGGTGCGGGACGTACGCTTATGGAATGTATGGAATCAATCGTACAGAATTATATTGCAGGCACTCCGAACGGTATAAAGGCGGATGCTGAAACGCTGTTGATTTACAGTCCTCCGCATTTCAGCTGGATGGATACCAATTATCCGGCGGCGACACCGCGGGAGGGGTATCCGATTGAAATCCAAGCACTCTGGTATCATGCACTTGCATTTCTCGGCAGATTCAAAAAAGAGTATTTTGTCATGGCGGAAAAAGTTGCTGAAAATTTTGAAAAGTATTTTTACCGCAGAGATTTAAAACGTTACTCTGACTGCATTCATGTCTGTAACGGTTTCGCTCCGGTATGTGACGGAACTGCAGATGACCATATACGCCCGAATCAACTGTTTGCTGTAACTCTGGGTTTGGTGAAATCACAGGAGAGGATGTTTGATATTATCAGAAACTGTGAACGTTTGATAATTCCCGGCAGTATCCGCAGTCTGGCGGACAGACCGGTTGAATATGAGTTGAAAGTTGAACTTTCAGGACAGCTTTTGAATAATCCGGCAAAGCCGTATTGCGGCAGTTACAATGGGCCGGAGGATACCTGCAGAAAAGCTGCTTATCATAATGGGACCGCTTGGGGCTGGGTATTTCCGTCATATTGCGAGGCATTATATATTGCAGGTGGTGAAAGGTGCCGCAGGAAAGCACTTTTGCTGTTGTTGTCAGCCGTCAGCGTGCTTGAAAATGGCGTTCCGGGACAGCTGCCTGAAATAATTGAAGGTAATTATCCTCACCGTGCCGGAGGTTGTCCTGCACAGGCTTGGAGTATGAGTGAATTCGGCAGAGTTTATCATTTATTGAATGTTTAAAATAAGGAGAAAAAATGGATAATGCAAGTTTGCGTGAATACGCACGTCTGATCGTCAAAAAAGGTTTGAATCTGGATAAAGGACAGGATGTCGTCCTGACTGCCGGACTTGAAGAACTCGATTTTGTCCGTATGGTCGTTAAAGAATGTTACCTCGCCGGAGCCGGAAAAGTTGTCATGAACTGGACCGATATGGAACTTGCCAAAATGGCACAGGATTTTCAGAGTGAGGAAAATCTGTCAAAACTTATGCCGTGGGAAACTGCCAGATGGCAGTGGATGACTGAAGATTTTCCCGCCCGCTTGTGGCTTGATTCCGATGACCCCGACGGTATGAACGGCGTCGATCAGGACAAATATGCCCGTACTCTCGGTGCCAAACTCAAAGTTATCAAAACTTACCGTGATAAAATTGAAAACAAACATCAGTGGTGTATTGCTGCTGTTCCCGGGAAGGCATGGGCACGCATGGTTTTTCCTGAACTTTCAGAGGCTGATGCTGTGGCAAAACTCTGGGATGCGATTCTGACTGCTTCACGAGCCCGCGGCAATGCTGTTGAGAACTGGAATTTGCATAACAGTACAGTTCATGCTTTGAGCGAAAAACTCAATGCTTTGAAATTGACTGCTCTCAAATATAAATCTGCCAACGGAACAGATTTGACTGTCGGCTTGATGGCTGAAGGCATTTTTGCCGGAGGTTCAGAAAAAGATTTGAACGGCCGTGAATTCAATCCCAATATCCCCTCGGAAGAAATTTTTACAACTCCGATGCGTGGCAAAGCCGACGGCTGGGCTGTTTCGACCAAACCGCTTTCTTATCAGGGGACTTTGATCGAGGATTTCGCCATTCGTTTTGAAAACGGCAAGGCTGTTGAGGTCAAAGCTGCAAGAGGCATTGAGGCTTTGGAAAAAATGATTGCTATGGATGAGGGAGCACCTTATCTCGGCGAATGTGCATTGATTGCAGAAGATTCCCCAATCAATAATTGCGGAATACTTTTCTATAATACTCTGTTCGATGAAAATGCTTCATGCCATCTGGCTCTCGGCCGCGGGTTTGATATTTGCGTGCGTGATTTTGAGAAATATTCGCAGGAAGAACTGCACGCTATGGGGGTGAATGAAAGTGCCATACATGTTGATTTTATGATCGGTGCAGCTGATATGTCGATCAGTGGAATTGATTCAGAAGGGCGTGAAATCGCTATTTTCCGCAACGGCAACTGGGCGATATAATGAATGCGAAGCACAAAGCCTTTGTGATTTATATGCAGAAAGAGGGTTTAGCTGACAATACAATATGTTCTTATATCCACACGATAGAGAATTTTAAATCATTGTTCGGCGAGTTCAATCTCCGTAATATTTATTCATTTAAAGGCTTTCTGCTGGAGAATTACAAGGTCAAAACTGTCAATCTGCGTATTCAGGCATTGAATAAGTATCTTGAATTTATCGGCAAAGATGATTTGAAACTGAAATTTGTCAAAGTTCAGCAGCAAAATTTTCTTGAAAATGTGATAAGTGACGCTGATTACCGGTATTTCATTAATTGTTTGAAGCGGGATAAACGTTACAGCTGGTATTTTATTGTCCGTTTTTTGTGTGCTACGGGGGCCCGTATTTCTGAACTTGTGCAGATCAAAGTTGAGGATGTGCAGAATGGTTTTGTTGATATTTACGGCAAAGGCGGCAAAATCCGCCGTCTTTACATCCCGAAATGTTTGTGCAAAGAGGCACTGAAATATTTCGCACAGATAAAAATTGATTCCGGTTTTATTTTCAACAACCGCTATGGCGAGCAGATAAGTCCACGCGGTGTGGCAAATCAACTGAAAAATCTGGCAATCGAATACAAAATAAATCCCAAAGTGGTTTATCCGCATTCATTCCGTCACCGTTTTGCCAAAAATTTTCTGGAAAAATTCAATGATCTGGCATTGCTGGCTGACTTGATGGGACATGAAAGTATTGAAACTACACGGATTTATCTCCGCCGAACCTCACTGGAACAACAGCAGATCGTTGACAAAGTCGTCACCTGGTAAAATCAGAACGTAATGATTGTTGAAAATGAGGCAGAATTTATTAAAGTTTGGCTGTGTACTAAACATAGACTGATAATAAAAAAAATTGAGGGGGTCGGGGGTATAGTGAGTTGCGACAGCAACGAACGGCAGACCCCTGATGTGGCTAATCCGGCGGAAGATTTGATTGCTCATTCCCTAAAAAAAGGGGAGGAGCAATCGAACATTCCGCCGAAAAAATAGCTAAACACTACACAGCCGCCGACATTCACGCACCAGCG
>JAFVUZ010000009.1 GCA_017502435.1 Lentisphaeria bacterium | reverse complement strand
TTGCGACAGCAACGAACGGCATACCCCTGATGTGGCTAATCCGGCGAAAGATTTGTTTCGTCATTCCGCAAAAAAGCGGGAGGACGAAACGAACATTTCGCCGAAAAACAGCCTGACGCTCCCAGCCGCTGACACTCTCGCGCCAACGTAATATCGCACCGGGTCGTACCCGGCGCCGGGGATACAAGGGGGCGGCGTAAGCCCCCTTGTAATAAAAAATCAGTCTACGTTTAGTACACAGCGAAAAAAATAAAACAAAAAACAGAATTTTTTTGTAAAAAAAGTTGAAAAAATGTCAAAAAGTATGTATATTCCGAAAGTATTGTTTTTATTGTACTGATTTATATTTAAAGGAGAAAAATGAAAAAAGTAAAATTTATTGTCAGTATTGCAGTAACTTTTGCCGCCGGTATTATTTTGAGCGGATGCGTGAATTGTGCCGCCGTAAAAACTCAGAAAAAAACAGATCCCGCCCGTCTGCAGATTGGCTGGGGCAAACGTTCGATTGCCATGAAAGGTCCTGCCGCGATTACAGGTCAGTCTCATTTGCGGGTGGCTCTCGGTGAATATTCGCCTGTTTATGCGTCCGCACTGGCAATTACCAATGCAAAAGAAACTGCGGTTTTTGTTTCCGTCGATGTTGTGAGTGTCAGCGCATCGGTTTTAAAGGGAATGCTTGATATTCTCAAAAAAGAAGCACCTGAAATCCCCGGCAATAAAATAATCGTCAATGCTTCACATACTCATGACGGTCCCTCAACAGCCAATATCGTTATCAAATATCCCAACAAGGTTGAAGTTATAGGAGGAACAAAAGTTCAGGAATTTCTGGCACGTCAGATCGCAGATGCCGTCAAAGAAGCATGGCAGAACCGCAAAGACGGCAGTATTGCTTACGGGTATGGTTTTGCAACTGTCGGATTCAGCCGCCGTACACTTTATCTGGATGATACCTCCAAACGTTTCGGAAATCAGCCCGGTTATGCCTCCAATGGACACTGCATTATGTACGGTAATACCAAGGATGACAAATTTGCAGGTTATGAAGCCGGTATGGACCCCTTTATCAATATCATGTACACTTTTGATGCCGATGATAAATTGAGCGGAGCAATAGTCAATGTTCCCTGTCCTGCACAGAATATGGAAGCAATCTGGCATTATTATGCCGGTTTCTGGGCGAATGTCCGTGAAAAAATGGCGGCAAAATACGGCGACATCGGACTTATCTGTCAGTCTGCCGCAGCGGGTGACCTCGCCCCCCGTCAGCTTCATTACAACGAGGCTGAACTCCGCCGTTACAAACTCAAATATCCCGAACTTGTCGAAGATTACAAAAAGAATCCGATAAAATTCCCCTATTATATTCCGCGTGAAGAAAAGTATTTGAATAAGGAAATTCTGGAAATTATCCGTGCTGAAGATGCAGCAAACCGTGTCATGACCGCTTTTGATGAAGTGCTCAGCTGGGCTTCAAAAGAAAAATTGACTGCTCCCGAATTTCAGCATGAAGTCAAAACTGTAAAACTTGACCGTTTCTATTTGCCGCCGGAAATCCTCGCCCAGGAAAAAGAATACAACAAAAAATTCATGGCTCAAAAGTTTATGACCGAAGGCGATAAATGGCAGATGCTTATCCATAACAGCACACTTAACGCAAGACGTAATAAAGTCAATGGAGTTATTAAACGTTTTGAAGAACAGCAGAAAACTCCCGCTCTTGAAACTGATATTCATGTTGTCCGTATCGGTGATGCCGCTTTTGCGACCAACCGTTTTGAATTGTTCATGGATTTTATGCACCGCATTCAGGGCAGAAGTCCTTTCACTCAAACTTTTATCGTTCAGCTCGTAACTGATACCAAAGGCGTAGGCTCATACCTTGCTACAGAACGCGGAGAAAAAAATAAAGGTTACGGAGCAACTCCATACTCTTGTCAGGTGTCTCCCAAAGGCGGTCAGCAGCTCGTTGAACACACTGTTGAAATGCTTAAAAATATGAAAAATATTCCTGCCGCACAAAAATAAGGATTTATATGATAAAACTTGCTGTTTTTGATTTTGACGGAACTATTGCCGACAGTGTTGATTTTTGTCTTTATGCATTTGAAAGAACTTTTGAAAAATTTATGGACAAAATTCCGCAGCGGGAGGATATTTATCAGTGTTTCGGTATGAATGAACCGGGCGTGATACGGCATTTTATCGGACGGGAATGTCCGGAGGCTGAAGAGTATTTTTATAAAATCCACCGTGAAATGCATCCGGAAAAATGTCCGGATTGTCTGCCCGGAGTCCGTGAACTTCTGGATTATATCAAGTCAAAAAATATCAGAATGGCACTGCTGACTGGACGTTCTGAAACGACGGCTCAGATTTCGATGGAGTGTTTGAATATCGGAGATTATTTTTCTGATTTTCTGTATGGTTCTCCGGCAAAGACTGATAAAACTCCGCAAATGCTTTCTCTGCTTGAAAAGTATAATCTTCAGTGCGATGAAATGGTTTATATCGGTGATGCAGTTTCTGATGTACAGTCAAGTCAGCGTGCCAATGTCAGATGTCTTACGGCGGCATGGGCGAAAACCGCAAGAATCGGAGAACTTGAAAAAATGAATCCCGGTCTTGTTTTCCGCACAGTCGGAGAAATGCGGGATTTTCTTGAAAAAAATGGATGATAACCGTAAAAAGAAATTAAAAGCATTTTTATTGATGTCCGGCAGTATTTTATTGCCGTCATGCTGGGGATTATTGTTGTCTTTTTTGAATACTTTCTGGTATAAAACATACAGTTTTCTGCCGGATTGTATTTATTTTCCGGTTGAGGAATTTTTTGCTTTCAATATCCATAATAATACAATGTTCATGAAACTGCCGATGGCATTTTTGTTTGTGGTATTTTTTATATGGGCATTGGTTGAAAACGGCAGAAATATAAAATTTTTTGATTTCCTGATGATAATTTTTGTGTTGATATTTTTTATCTTTCTGATGATGCCGTGTCTTTGCCGTCCGATGGAATATGTCCGCAGAAAAAATTGTGCGGCGGTGATGCATAGTATGTATCAGACGATGAGTTCGTATGCTGAAAATTTTCCTGACAGGATTGAACTTGAGCCGCATGACGGACATAAAATCCATTATTTCGGGGAGGGGAAAAATATCAATGATTCAAAATTTATTCTGTTTGAAGATGCCGACCGTGTTCATGCGGGAAATTTGAAGCACAGAATGTATTCTGACGGAACGGTGGAGCATTTCTATCCGTGGAAAAAGGAGAAAAAATAAAATGATAAAAGCTGTTGTCTGGGATTTTGACAGTACAATCGCAGAGAGTGCGGAGTTCTGTCTTGAGGTTTATAAAAGTACACTTGAAAAATTTCTCGGCCGCCGTCCGGAAAGTATTGAAATAACCAGCCGCTTCAGTATGAGTGAACCCGGAGTCCTCCGTGATTTCCTCGGCGGTATAAATGAAAAATCCATTGCCGCAGAGGATTATTTTTATCAGCGTCACAGAGAACTTCACCCGGTTATGTGTCAGGAGGTTTTTGACGGTATCAGAGAGATTTTTGAATACCTGATGCAGAATGGAATAAAAATGGCACTGCTGACCGGAAGAACGGAAAAAACGGCTGAAATTTCAATGGATTTTCTCAAAATAAGAGAGTATTTTTCTGCATTCAAATATGGTTCGGAAATAAAAATCGACAAAGCGGCACAGCTTCGTGAACTTATGGATTTTTATGGAATTTCCAATGCCGAAGTGCTGTATATCGGAGATTCCCCGTCAGATGTTGCCGCCTGCAATCAGGCAGAGGTCAAATGTCTCTCTGCTGCATGGGCGAAATCGGTCAGAAGTTCTGATTTGCAGACAATAAATCCCGGGCTTGTTTTTGAAACCGTTGCAGATATGGCTGAGTATATCAGGAAAAATCTTTGAAGTTATATATTTTTGAAAGAGTTTTTTTCTGCGATGGAAAATATTATAATTTGTGATATATTACATAAAATATTCAGAAAAGAAAGGAAAAAGAATGGTTAAACATATTATCCTCTGGAAACTCAAAGATGAGTTCTCTGATGCCGAAAAAATTGAAATCCGCAAAGGTTTCAAATCCGGTCTTGAAGCATTGCAGGGCGTTATTCCGGGGTTGCTTGAAATACGTGTGCAGTCAGAATTTCTCCCGACTTCAAATGCCGATGTCATGCTTGATTCGACATTTGAAAGTTTTGAGGCTCTGAAAAATTATGCAGTTCATCCTGCTCATCAGGAGGCGGCAAATACAAAAGTCCGTCCTTTTACTGCAAGCCGTATGTGCCTTGATTTTGAAATTTGAGGCGGTATGGGATTTTTGAGTGACTGGGACAGAGTGCGTCTGATTGACAGACGGACTCTCGCCCGCTGGAAAAAAAAGTATGCACAACACCAGCTTTCGACGGCTGAAAAAAAAGTTTTTGAACAGAAACTGAAATCAGCCGCCGCCCGTTCGCTTGTGCCTTTTTGTGAAAAACTCAAAATTTCTTATCCCGAAGAGTTACCCGTATCAAAACGCAAAGATGAACTTGTTGAGGCAATAAAAAATCACCAGTGCGTGATCGTTTGCGGTTCGACCGGTTCCGGTAAATCAACCCAGCTGCCCAAAATTGCCATTGAAGCAGGTCTTGGCAGAACCGGCAGAATCGGCTGTACTCAGCCACGCCGTATTGCCGCCCGCTCGCTGGCGGAACGTGTTGCTCTTGAAACGGAGGCTGTTTTCGGCGAAGGTGTCGGCAGCAAGGTGCGTTTTGAGGAAAAATGCAATGACAATACGGTTGTCAAATTCATGACTGACGGAACTTTGCTTGCAGAGAGTAAAAGCGATAAACTTCTGCTTGAATACGACTGTATTATTGTTGATGAGGTACATGAACGATCATTGAATATTGATTTTTTGCTCGGTTATCTCAAAAATCTGATACTTACCAGAAGAAATCTGAAAATAATTCTCTCCTCTGCAACTTTGGAGGCGGAGAAACTGGCTGAATTTTTCCCTGACAGCAAAATCGTGGAAATCGAGGGCAGACTGTATCCGGTCGAGGATTATTTTCTGCCGCCCGAAGAGGATGCGGATTTATCGGCTGCAATCGATATGGCTCTTGATGAAATATGCAAACTTGAGGACAGCGGAGATGTGCTTGTTTTTCTGCCGGGGGAACGTGAAATCCGTGATGTTGCAGGAAATTTGCAGGAACGCCGGAACTGGGAAATCCTGCCTCTTTACGGCAGACTTTCAGGTGCGGAACAGCAGAAAGTTTTCCGCCGCGGCTCCAAACGGCGTGTGATTCTGGCAACGAATGTTGCTGAAACTTCATTGACATTGCCAAATATCCGTTATGTTGTTGATTCCGGACTTGTGCGTCAGAGTTCGTGTAATGCTTCGACCGGGATTCAGGAACTTTCGACCGTTTTTGTCAGCAAAAGTGCCATTATGCAGAGACGCGGCCGCTGCGGACGTTTAAGCAACGGGGTTTGTTTTCACCTTTATACGGAGGAAGCGTGGGAGACGGCGGATGAGTTTACCAAGCCTGAAATTTTACGCAGCACATTGAGCGGAGTCATTTTGCAGATGGCGTATTTGAATCTGCCGCCGTTAAGCGAATTTCCGATGCTTGACAAACCGAATCCCGGTGCGGTCAGGGCAGGGGAGAAACTGCTGCAGGAAATCGGTGCGATTGATAAAAAAGGAGCTATAACTCCGCTCGGCATGGAACTTGCTCAAATACCGCTTGACCCGCATTTGAGCCGTGCCGTTGTCGAGGGGGCAAAACGCAATGTGCTGGATGAAATCATCGTTTGCTGTTCGTTTCTGTCCATCGTCGATCCCCGTGAAAGACCGCAGGAAAAACAGCAGCAGTCAGATGCCGCTCACAGTAAATTCAAAGATGAAAGTTCCGACTTCAGCACGATTATAAATATTTGGTGTGAAACGGAAAAAAATGCTTCTTCAAACGGTGCTTTGAGACGTTTCTGCAAGGATAATTTCCTTAATTACCGCCGTATGCGTGACTGGCGTAATCTGGTCGAGGAATTGACTCTGGATGCCATCGGCAAAGATAAAAAACTTGCAGGTGAAGTCGATCCTGAAAAATTTGACCGTGAAAATTTCCATATTGCATTGCTGGCAGGCTTGCCTCGCAATCTCGGACATTGGAATGCAGAGAAACGTGAATATGAGGATATGCAGGGCCGTAAGTTTCAGTGTTTTCCGTCCTCTGCATTGGCAAAACTCAAACAGAAGCCGGAATGGATATTGTTTTTTCATCTTTTGGAAACAAAAAATCTTTACTCACTTTTCAATGCTTCAATAAATCATGAATATCTGCTTTTGACTTCGCCGGAGTTGCTTAAAAAGAGTTATTCTGCAATAAATTTCAATCCGGAAAAAGGTTTCGTTTATGCTCTTGAAAAACAGACTTTCGGCAAACATACCATCATGAGTGCCAAACGGGTGCATTACGGCGATATAAATCCTGTTGAAGCACGCAAAATTTTCATTCAGGAAGGTTTGGCTCGTGGAACGCTCGAAAATAACGGCTCGTGGACAGATAAATATATGCAGAAATACCGTGAACTCCGCCGTCTGGAACAGTGTTTGCGACGTGAAGATCTGCTGGTCGATGAAGAGACTTTGTGTGATTATTTTGACGGTATTTTGCCGGAAAATTGTTTTTCCGTCAGAAATCTGGTGAAAAATTTTGAGCGGGACAAAAAAGATTACACTCCGGCAAAACATACCGATTTCGGAGTTCATGCTCCTGAAGTCCCCCCCGGTGATTTTCCTGCTTACTGGCGTATCGGTTCTTACCGCTGGCGTTTGATTTACAAATTTGAACCCGGCAGTGATGATGACGGAGTCACCGCACTTGTGCCGGAAAAAGATTTGAATGAAATTCCAGCCGTCCGGGTGGAACACCTTGTCCCCGGTTACATAATGGAAAAAACTGAACGTTACTGGCGTGCTCTGCCCAAAGATTTGCGGAAACTGCTTCAGCCGTTCAATGAGTCGCTTGAACTTTTCATGACTTATTACCGTGAACATCCGCATCTGGCAGATATTGCATTTGCTGAGGTTATGCGGGATTATCTCCTGGAAATGCATGAGATCGACGTTGATACGGATTACTGGGATGATGTTGAGCTGCCGGAATTTCTCCGTATGAAAATAGCCGTTCTGGATGACTGCTCCAGAGTCCGCCGTGTCGTGCGTGAACTTGCTGAAAACCGCCTCCGCCGCATCGGTCAGCTGACCAGAAGCGACAGAAAACAGGAAAAATATACTGAATTTCCGAAGAAAAAAATAGAGGAAACTTTTGCTGTCGGTCCCGACCATAAAGGTTATTGTGCTCTGATTGATGAAAATGATTCGGTTTCAATACGTTTTTATGTCAAAGAAAATGAGGCAAAAAATCAGCACGCACAGGCACTGGTCAGATTGTTCATGCTGGAGAATAACGGTCTGATCAGAAATATGCTGCGTTCGGTGACTTTTGACCGCAACGTATTGCTGTCGCTTTTTGTGAATTGTCCGGAATACAAAATGCCGGTGCTTGAAAATGCAGTTTTCAATACCTTTGAAGATATTGATGAAGCATGGAAAATACGCACGCATGAAGCATGGGAAAATCAGAAAGATGTTATTCGTGAAAATCTTTATCAGTCGCTTATGGATGAAATGGACAAAATCCGCAGTTGTGCAGCAATTATTGACGAAATAAAACATTTTTGCAGCCGTACCCGCGGCGGAGAGAGTTCCAAAGAGGAGATAGATGAACAGCTTGATTTTTATTTCAGCGAAGGATTTTTGTCCCGTCGCCGCCTCTGGGAAGAGACTCCGAGATATTTGAAAGCATTGAAGATACGTGCCGACAAAATGGCGGGCGACATCCGCAAGGACCGTGAAAAATCAGCGGAGATATTCGATGAAATATCATTTTTTTATGAAAAAGGAGCGGAAATTGTATGTGCCGATGAGGTGCTTTTGCAGAAATATCTGGCAGCTGCCGAAAAACAGATACGCATTTTCGCTCCAACTATGGCAAAAAGAAGATGATATGTATAAAAAAACTTCACTTTTTTGCAGAAAAAATCTTGTTTTTTCAGAAAAAAATGTTATATTATATGACTTTCATTGCAGATTATGGAAGGATATGATTGTAAAAGAGTTGCACTTTACACCATGTCCAAGTTCAAAAGTTTGGCAAATGGAGGCGGCCGGGAGGCTTAGCCAAGTATCTAAATAGCTGAATGCCAAATGTTTATGAACAACTGAAGTGAAGGTTTTCGTAGAATGGGATATTTTGTCCCGGAAAAAATAACAAAAATTAACTTTAAGGTGAATTTATGTCAGTCAGAATCAGATTGAAGCACACCGGCACCCGCAATGCCAACTGCTTTCGCATCGTCGTCATGGATCAGCGTATGAGCCGCGACGGCCGTGCCATCGAAGAAATCGGATTTTATAACCCCCGCAGCAAAGTCGAAACCGTTAAACTCGACCGTGCTGATTACTGGATCGCCAGCGGCGCTCAAGTCAGCGAAACCGTCGGTGATATTATCGAACGTGCCCGCAAAGGTATCGTCCTTGCTGACCGTGTCCGTAAACCCTCAATCTCCAAAAAAGCCGCTGCCAAAATCAAAGCTGAGGAAGAAGCTAAAGCCGCCGCTGAAGCAGAAGCCAAAGCTGCTGCAGAAGCTGCTGCTGCCGCAGAAGCTCCCGCAGAAGAAGCTAATGCTTAATGTATGCTGCTTTTAAGGTTTTCGGCTAAAAAACAGGATGTTAAAAATGCTTAAAGCATTGTTGAAATTATTCGGAATCTCCAAAGCATCAAAAAGCTGTTCATGTGCAGCCGGCGGCATCAAAGGACTCGAAGGGTTTGTTGATTATGTCGTCCGTTCGCTCGTTGACACTCCTGATGCTGTCAAGGTTTCCACCGAAGACGGTGCCAACAGCGTTGTGATCCGTATCGATTGCAACAAGGAAGATATTGGCAAAATCGTCGGCAAACGCGGCAAAACCATCATGGCTATCCGCTCTCTGGTACGCAGTGCTGCCGGCAAAATGAACAAACAAGTCACAGTCGAAATCACTGATTGAGATTGTGCATGTTTCCGGAATAAAGTGAAAAATTATGAGAATTGATGTTTTAACTCTGTTTCCGGAGATATTCCCCGGCCCTCTGGGCTCAAGCATCATCGGTCGTGCCGTAAAAAACGGGATCGTCGAAATAAATGCGATAGACCTCCGTCAATACGCCCATGACAGACACGCTTCCGTGGACGACAAGCCTTACGGCGGCGGTCCCGGTATGCTGATGAAACCGGATGTGCTTTTTGAAGCACTTACCGATTTGAAAAAAGACGGTACTGTGGTTGTACTGACTTCACCGCGAGGTGAACAGTTCACTCAGAGTGCCGCCGTTAAAATGGCCTCGATAGATCACTTGCTGATCCTTTGCGGTCATTACGAAGGGGTCGATGAACGTGTCATCGAACGCTTCGTGGATTGGGAATTGTCACTCGGCGATTTCGTCATGACCAGCGGCAATATTGCTGCAATGGCCATGATTGATGCGGCGGTGCGGTTGATCCCCGGCGTCCTGGGCAAAGACGAGTCAAGTGCTGACGAGTCTTTCTCAAACGGTTTGCTGGAGTATCCGCAATATACACGCCCCGCTGAAATCGACGGCATGAAAGTTCCCGATGTGCTTCTCTCCGGCGATCACGGAAAGATTGCTGAGTGGAGACTCGGAGAATCGCTGAAAATAACAGCGGCTCGACGGCCGGATCTGTACAAAAAATATAAGAAATAATTTTTTCAGGAGGATAAAAATGAGCACAGTCTTGGATAAAATCCGCAAGGAAAACGTCAGAACCGACTTGCCCGACTTCAATGTCGGTGACAGCATCAAGGTTTATGTCAAAATTGTTGAAGGTACTACTGAACGTATTCAGCTCTTCGCCGGTACAGTTATTGCTATGCGCGGCAAAGACATGGAATCCACTTTCACTGTCCGCCGTGTTACTTTCGGTCAGGGCGTTGAACGTGTTTTCCCCTTCAATACTCCCATGATCCAGAAAATCGAAGTTGTCCGCAAAGGTAAAGTCCGCAGCTCCAAAATTTACTACTTGCGTGACAAAATCGGTAAAGATGCCCGCGTCAAAGAATTGCGTACCCGCTAATCTTGAGACAAAGGAAATTTTACCGTGTCTATTGAGGGTTATTTACCCGCAGATCATCAACTCCTCGTTATGGAAAAAGAACTCCATGACGAGGGGTTTTCTTTTGTTGCCGGAATTGATGAAGCGGGCAGGGGACCGCTGGCAGGTCCTGTTGTTGCCGGGGCAGTTATTTTTCTTGATTATGATAAAATTCCGAAAGTTTTTGATTCAAAACAGCTGACGGAAAAATCAAGAGAGGAACTTTTTGAACTTCTGACCAATTCTCCGGATGTGATTTATGCATTTGCCGAGGTCGATAATGATGAAATCGACCGTATAAATATTTTGCAGGCTACTCATCTGGCCATGCGTACTGCAGTGGATAAACTGCAGCAACAACCGGATTTCGTGCTGATTGACGGCAATCCGGTAAAATCAATGACCTATCCTAATAAATCTGTTGTCAAAGGCGATGCAAAATGTGCCGCCATTGCCGCTGCCAGTATTATTGCCAAAGTTCACCGTGACCGATTGATGTGCAAATACGCTGAACTTTATCCTGAATACGGCTTTGATGTACACAAAGGTTACGGCACTGCCGCTCATATTGAAGCAATAAAGCAATACGGTGCAACTCCGATTCACCGCAAAACTTTTTCTCCGATAAAAGAAATGCTTTCGCCGCTTGAACAGGGCGAATTATTTTAAGATTTGTTTATGGAGGCGGCAAAACTTTTTTCTTGATTAAAAGAAACGCTGTGTACTAAACGCAGACTGATTTTTTATTACAAGGGGGCTTGCACCGCCCGGCGTTCCCTTGTCCCGCCATAGCCTTTGCCGACGGCGGAACCCGCCTTTCTATTACGCTGACGCGTGACGCCGATTGCCTTGTCACGGCGTAGCTTTAGCGAAGACGGAACCCCTGGCGGGGGATGTCCATCCCCATTTTGTGACGCTGGTGCGTGAATGTCGGCGGCTGTGTGGTGTTTAGCTATTTTTTTCGGCGGATTAGCCACATCAGGGGAGAGCAAGCTCTCTTTTTATATGCTGTCGCATTGACAATTCTCCGTTGTAAAAATACACAACGAGCTTTTGCCAAGGCGATAGCAGACCAAAAGGCGGGTGGATCGCCCCCCGAACTCCCTCAATTTTTTTATTATCAGTCAATGTTTAGTACAGAGCCTTGTCTTTTAGTTGGGGGGGAGGAACAGCAAAAAACGGTGCAGTTTGGACTGTTTGTTCGGTGTGAACTGTGTGAGTGGTGTGAGTGGTGTGAGTGGTGTGAGCGGTACTGTCGGTCTTGGCAATGAGTTATTTTGTTGTATTTTTTTTGAGTTACTGTTTGCTTGGCACAGTGTATGATGGTTAAGTTAGTGCTTAAGTTGTATATTGTTTTGTGTTTGTTTTTAGTATTAACTTAACCATCATAGTATGAGAATTGTTTATTGTATTCTTTTTTGTCTGATGGGAGAGAGTGGCGGGGGATGTCCATCCCCATTTTGTGACGCTGGTGCGTGAATGTCGGCGGCTGTGTGGTGTTTAGCTATTTTTTTC
>JAFVUZ010000008.1 GCA_017502435.1 Lentisphaeria bacterium | reverse complement strand
CGGAAATTTATAGACGGAAACAAGTACATTTTTTGCATTTGTTTTAACCGGACAATTTTTATTCCAGTATGGGATGAAAGTAAAATTGTCATCTTTATAACCGATAGAATAAAGTTGTTTTTCCAATATTTCCCCTTCATTGTAAATACATACACCTGCATGAGGATGGAGATTATGCAAAAGACAGTATCCGAGAAAATGGCGTACGGCACGCACAGCTTCAGGAGCTTTCTGTTTTCTTCGCCAGTACTCTTTTTTTGCAGGATTGAAGAAGCTTGCAGATCTTTCCAGCTGTGAAATATATACATTTACAGTACCGTTATGATTGCCGTTGAATGTACTCTGCATGAGTGCCGGATTGAAAATATCGTAATATGCCTCTTCTCTGGATAGTCTTGAGACAAAACGTTCACCGTCAACGCAGATGTCTATCAGAGAATACAATGGTGCGATCGGTTCACCGGACGGATGGAACATTATTGCGGCATCGGGATTTTTATCTTTGAGAATTTTGACAATGCGTTTGGTGAATTCACGGTTTGCCAGAATCGGATAAGTTTTGCGGATTCTGCCGAAATCGTCTTTCCAGCCGCAGTTGTGGAATTGATTGTCACATGTTCTCGGATAAGCCATGTCAAAATACATATCTTTGATGCCGAGTTCTTTGTCCTGTACCAGATCATTGATATAATAAAGATGCCAGTTCATGAAATCACGGCAGTTGACACAGGCAAAAGCCCAGGTGAGTCTGTTGCGTGCTTCTTCTCCGTTGAAAGGATAATCAAATTTGTATTGTCCCGGTCCGGGAGGTGAGCTTATCCATTTTTCAATATAATAAGGCCATTCCGGAGTGTAGGGAGAGATACCGTAAATCGCATTGTAAATACCCTGAATATAATATTGGGGCGGCGTATTAAAAGTACGTTTCATTCCCTCCAGATCATTGAATCTGCGTTGATATGAGTTGAAAAGTTTTGAGTAATTGGCAGTTATACGGTATGAATTCACCCCGCCGCGGTACATGAAGGGACGGGTAAATTTTTTCGGCACCGGTTTGGTGGGAGTCGGTTGGAGAAAAATTTCAACTGTACGGGGCGATTTCAGGGCAAATTTTGTATCAACCAGTTTCAATGTCAGTTCGGTTCCGTTTGTATTTTTCAGCAAATGCAGTGAATTTGCTGAATTATTTATGTGAGTGCCGCGCATATTGTCTGCACCGATGAAAAGTCCGCGTTCCGCATTGCCTATCCAGAAGCAAGGATGTTCCAAGAAATCTTTGTCAAAAACATTCGGAACTGATGTGTCGATATTATTTTCTCCCGGTTCATAATCATCGAAAACGACTGCTTGATCAGGTGACATCTGAATCAGCAGAGCCAGATCGTGCAATGAAATATTCTGACCTTTTTTCTGCGGAGCATATGTGAGTGCCAGACGGCAGAATCCGTCATATTCCAGAATACCGTTGATTGTAAAAACAATGTTATTGTAATTGGCTGAAGTACGGAATTTTATTGATTGTTCATTACGTGAAATGATTTCAAATTTACCCGGCAGAACACATTTTCTGCCATTGATGCGGAGGGCGATGGGTGCAGAAATTATATTTTCTTTTCCGGCAGAGATATTGCGGGGGAACAGTGAAGAACTGAAATCAAAACTCTGCATGAGACAGTTCATAATTGCTCCGCTATTTTGGGGAGTATGCCATGGAGCGGGGACTTTGTCTGAAAGACCGCCTTTAAAATTATGCCACGGCATGACTTTCGCAGGTTTCATGAAAAACTGATGATGTCCTGATTTAGTTTTTCCGTTTTCAATTACTTGGAAATAATAATCATAATCCCCGGGGGGGAGTTTGGCAATATCCATAAACAAAGAAAGAGTCTGGACATCGGTATTTTTTGCTCCGGCGACATTTTTCTGCTGTAAAATGATATTTCCTTTTTTGTCTTTGATGATTTGTTCAAAAACAATGTCCGGAGAAATCGGCGGATTGATTACGAGAGCTGTTTCCAGTTTCTGCTCTTTGATATGGGTACGTAAATGACTTAATTTTATTCTGTCGGCAGAGAGAAAAGGGATTTTTGCGGATGCTGCTGATTTCCCGTTAAGGATTATTTCATACATGATCACGCCTTCTCTTGCCATGCCGGAGGTTTTTATAAAAGCTGATGAAATATTATTTTTTGCGGTAAAGTTGATTGTTGAACCTGCCAGTTTGCGGTTTGAGGTATTAAGACCGTCGAATTTTATTTTTCCGGCATGATTTCCGGCACAGCTGACGAGCATATCCAGTTTGCCGCTTTCGCCGGGAAGTTCACGGTATTTAACATTCAGCGGGGCGGCATCGGCAGTAAAAATCAATTTGATAAAATTTGCCTGATCCAGAAAGTGGCGCAGCAAAGGTGAAGCGGCTATCAATGATGCATCATTTCCTCCGCGGCAGAGAGTTATGTAAATGCGGTCATTTTCCTGCGGATTTATACCGAGGTCCTTAAAATTTACAGCTCCTTCAAAACTCCATCTTTTATTGGCAATGACATGTTTCTGTTCAACGTTTTTGATGTTCCATTGGGGATTATTCATGTAGGAATCAAATATGGCGCTGTCACTGTTGAAAATAAATTGCCAGCGTTTGCCGTTGTATTCAAGATGCAGTTCAATGCTTTCATCCTCCCAGAGTTTGCCATCTCTGGCGAAAGCTGTATTTTTTCTGGATGGAGCGATGGTTTCGGCGGCAAAATAGAGTTTTTCTTTGTCTCTGGCGAATGCCCAGCGGCAGCTGTTTTCCAGTGACAGAGTTTTGATATTGAAAGTGCCATTACTTTCTGCACCATATTCAAAATCGCTGATGCTGCCGTCAATTACAGGTTTTGAGATTCCGAGATTGTATGTAATGGGTGAGGGGCGATCGTTTTTCAGCGGGCGTGTAGTCCGATAAATGGAATCGATTTCTGACATTGAAAGTGTTTTGTCAAAAATCATCAGATCGTCAATAAGTGTCAGCCCGCCTTCATTTTTCCAGTCACGGGTTCCGATATTGAAAAGTTTGTAATCTGCATCCGGCAGGGCATTGCGTTTTGCTTCATTGAGCTTGCCGTCTATGTACATATATATTTTTTCTTTGCTCCATGAAACACAGACAAAATGCCAATCGCCGCGTTTCCAATCCCAGACACTGCGGCCGATATAACTCCATTGTTTCGGATTATTATTGCCGATGAGAAACATGATTTGATTTGTCTGTCCGTTTTTGTAGATGAGCATTTCATTTGTTTTCGGATTTTTGTCATTGGCAGCAAAGAAAATACGGAATGGACCGCGTTGAGTTCCGTTCCAGTCTTCCGGGCATATCCACATGGCGACAGCACCTGAAATTTTTGAAAGAGGTTTTGAAAATTTACCTGAAGCCGCAAATTTGTGTTTTGTTTTTGTGTCTGTGCCTGTACGGAATGCTTTTTTGCGGATTGAATCGGCAAAAACTCTGTCAGGGGCAGCCTGTGGATTTATTTCGAGTTTTATTTTATCTTTTCCGGAAGATGTTGTTCCTTCAAAATTCAGTTTTTTTGTACGTGAAAATTCTGTAACACCGGCTTCAGTATCAATATTTTTGCCGTCATCAAAATTCCATGATGCAACCGGATTTGCCGCATTTACGGTTCCCATCAGCAGGAAAATTGAGACAATAGAGGTATATTGCAATAATTTCATAATTACTCCCTGTTAAAAAAATTAAAATTGTATAAATGCAGAAATTGTTTTCAATCAATCAATCAGCAGCAAAATATTTTATATCTTGATAGTTTGTTTTGGCACCGTCAATTTTTGAAACGTGACCGTCTGCCCAGAGAACATTGCTCTTTTTTTCATGACGGACAGTCAACATTCTGCGACTGCCAGCTTCTTGAGTGTAATCGGTACCGACATTGCCCCTGTGAAAACCTGCACCTGCAAAATCGGTATCTGATATTAATATTTTTTCAGAGACGTTATTCACGCCTTTGCCTAAATACAGAATTTTCTTACCGTCAGAGCCTTGATCGTTGTGAGCGTTTCTGCGGGAAGTTCCATCAATATATCCTGAAGCATCATGGCTGGCAGCGTATGATTGCAGGTATTCAGTAAGTTTTCGTCCATCACCCATTGTTTTTGCCTGAGTTGCCATATTACTTTTTGACTGACTTGGACAGATTATGATTTTTTCAGAGCAGTTATAAAGATATTGAATCAGAATAATCCATGACGGAGTTTGACATGACGATGAAGAATAACTTCCGACATATTGAGTGGGAATCGCGCCGCCGTCATATTCGTCAGCATAGAAAAACTGGAATGTGCCGATTTGTTTGAGATTTGCAGCACAAGAAATTGTTCTTGCCCGTTCTCTTGCTTTTCCGAGAGCGGGAAGCAGCATTCCCGCAAGGATTGCGATGATTGCGATTACGACGAGAAGTTCGATGAGAGTGAATGTTTTTTTCATTTTTTTTGCCTTTCGTTTTTAATGAAAAATTGTTTTTGTTGTTTTTTTAAATGCCTCTTGAAAGTTTTAATTTTTTCTCTCTTTTTTTCTCCTTTCATTTTTTTGTAATTGTCTTATTAACAATAGGTTAATCGTTTAACCAAGGTGTTGTTTTTTTTACCTCACAGATTTACGGATTATCAATTCCGGTTCGATGAAAATATTAGTTTTTTCAACTTTATTTCCGTTTTTCATGCGCTCAGATAACGCTTCCCACAATGCCCGCACCAGAGGCTCCTGAACTCCGCCGACAGTCGTCAATGGCGGATATGCAAGCGAAGCTTCACGGATGTCGTCAAAGCCGACAATGGAAATATCTTCCGGGATGCGGATATTTTTTGAATGCAGATAATTCATAACTTCGAGTGCAACTGCATCGTCGTGACAGAAAAGAGCATCCGGCAGAGAATCTTTTTTCAATATTTCGTCAATGTCCTTCTGCCATGCAAAAATATTATTGGTCAAACATATTGCATTTTCCGTATTCAGGCCATTTTTTTTCATTCCGCACAAAAAGCCATTGTAACGGGTGTTGGAGTATTTTATTGCAGAATTCGGACAACTCAAATAAATTATTTTGCGGCAGTTGCGTGAATAAAGATAGTCAACAACTTTTTCTGCACCTGAGGCAAGATTAATTGAAACGTGACCTCCTTTAAACTGAGGCAAACTGTTAAAAAAGATTGTCGGAATTTCAGGCGGCAGGATTTTTTCAACAGTATTGTAACTTTCGGGATCAAACAGCGGTCCGAAAATAATCCCTCCGACCCTGCCGCCGCAAAAATTATTTATGCCCCGGCGGGTGCGTTCAATATCACCGCGGCTGATAGAAAGCATCATTGAAAAATTGTTTTCATTGAGAACATCATCGAAACAGCCGATAAGCTGGGAATACCATGAACTGTTGACCGGTGAATTTATCAAGACGCCGATGGAGTCGGGTTTTGCCATTTTTAGCTGACGGGCGGCACGATTCGGAACGTAATGAAGCTCTGAAGCTATTTTACGAACTTTTTTTGCCACAGCTTCAGAAACTCTGCCTGTGCCGTTGAGAGCATTTGCTACAGTAGCCACACTGACTTCAGCTGCTTTTGCGACATCAGTAATTTTAGTTTTATGTTGCTTTTCCATAATGATATGATTAAACGTTTTATCTTATTTTCGATAATATATATCCGGTTTGATAAATTTTCAAGTGATAATTAAAAAAAAGAATAATTTAATTTCAAGCAATATATATTTGATTGATATTTGTAGAGAGTTTTTCAATTGCCGGCAAATATTCAATATATTATGCCACGGAGAAAAATAAATAGCTGTTACACGAAATTACAGATTCGCATCGGTCAAACTGTCCCCAGTATAAAAAATAAAATCTTTCTGCAAGTCCGATGCTTGCAGAAGGATTTTATTTTATTATTTTTGTTCAGAATATTAATAAAAACATGGTATCTTATTGTCTATTATTTGCATGGACATTTCTTGGATTCAGATTTTCTGATATATGTTGAAATATAAATTATTTAATGAATCATTGTCTCAATTCGGTTGCAATCTTGATGATACCCTTGAAGTGATTCTGAGTTTTTCTGAAAAGTGTAAAAATCAAGGTTCTTTTTGTAAGTGCTTGATTATTAACAAAGGTCTTGTTTTTGTACCGAACCTGTGCATGGGGGAAGTTACGAAAACGCCGACCATTTTTTCAATTCTGACAATAATTCT